>NZ_JALAAC010000016.1:0-111653 GCF_037546855.1 Vibrio sp. 1-Bac 57
TAGTGCTTTTGACAGCGTAGCAGAAAGTGAAATGAATCTAGCGGGCGGTTTAGTTGATAGCATCCCAGATAACAGCCTTACGCTCTTTGATAAAGGGTTTTATTCATTAGGTTTATTGCATGATTGGCAGAAAAAAGGAAAACACACTCACTGGTTACTACCGTTAAAGAAAGGGACTCAATTTGAGCTGGTTAGAAGCTTAGGTCGCCAAGATAAACTGATACGCATTGCAACGACTCCTCAAGCGAGAAAAAAGCGACCGCACTTACCTTCGTATATCGATGCGAGGTTGGTGACCCGAAATATCAAAGGAAAAGAAGTAAAAATACTGTCCTCAATGACAGATAATATGGCTTACCCTAGCGCAGAAATTGTTGATTTATATACGCATCGTTGGGAAATTGAATTAGGTTATCGCGAGATGAAGCAGCATATGCTTGAAAGCCGTTTTACATTACGTAGCAAGCTACCTGAATTAATTCATCAAGTGTTATGGGGTGTTTTACTTGCTTATAATTTAATTCGTTACAAAATGATACTGATGCCGATATATGCACCAGGAAACGTCCCGAAAATAGTGATTGATATAGAAAAGATGCCGCACAATTTAAGCTGGAGGGAAAGATAGAACGAAGTTATCCTAGGTGTTTAAAAGCCTCTAAGAATCGATATCCGGTTGCGAAAAGTAAATATGCAGCTCCCCTTAAGTGAACGGCATTAGGCCGAAGCCTGTTTTTTATTACCGAAATACCTATTACTATTATCCCTAAATCAACTAATAACTACCAAACAGGTTCATAAATAACAACTTAGATATTAAGAAAGTTTACTATTACATAACTTTATTAAATATTTTTAATATTTTTTTTGCCATTAGATCGCGACTAAATTGACTAGCTGCAGCTATACTACTCAGTCTCAATTCATCATAAAGCGCTGGATCATTTTTAAGCTTCAGTATACCTTCTGCTATCCGATCTACATTTTCAGACTCAACCGTTAAACCCGAATTTGTTTCTTGGATAATTGCAGTCGCTTCACCTTGTGGTACGCTCATTAAGGTGGGGATTCCCATGCCCATACATTCAAATATCTTTGAAGGAATAACCGTTTTAAATAACTCACTGTCTTTTAATGGTACTAATGAGATATCACATAAGCTCCACAAACGAGGCATCATCTCTTTTGGTTGACGTTCAATTAATACTACATTCGTCAGCTTTTTCTCTGCCACTAAGTCGACCACCTTACGCCTTGCTGCCCCACCGCCTGCAAAAACAATACGAATATCATCATGATCTTTTAACTGCTCGGCAACGCTCACAATATTTTCTAAACCATGTGCCATGCCATGAGTGCCTATATAGCCTGCCACAAACTTATTTTCTAAGTTATATTGCTTAGCTAATTCACAGTCTTTTTCTGCTACAGGTTCATATTTAGTTAAATCAACACCATTTAAAACCACATCAATTTTATCGCCATTCACACCACGTTCAATGAGTTCTTTCTTAAATGAATGTGTTACTGAAATAATAGAATTCGCTTTTTTATATAAAAATAGCTCTATTTTTTCCAACATGCGAATTGCAAAGCTATCTTTCATCGCTCCTACAGCGGTGATCGAAGCTGGCCAAATATCACGCAGTTCAAACACAAAAGGTTTTCTTTTAAATACAGACAGTAACCAACCAGAGCATGCACAAAAAAACTGCGGCGATGTGGCAACAATCACATCAGGTTTCTTTTGAAATAATCCAGCAATAAAAGCTGTCACCATAAACGACATATAATCTAAAATACGTTTAACAAAGCCTTCATTGGCAGTGATAAAGGTTTTTACTCGAATAACATTAATACCGTCTAATTCATGCTTCTGATACCAGCTATTTTTATAACCATCAAACACTTTTCCTTCTGGAAAATTTGGAGCACAAGTTATCACTGTTACTTTGTGACCAGCTTCAACCCAACGGATTGCATGCTCGTAAGTGCGTGTTGCAGGCGCATTCCCCTCAGGCGGGAAGTTATCGGTTAGAAAAAGGATATGCATTATTTCACTCTTTTTATATTAAAGAACACTTCAGCTTGTTTGAACTTTAAAACAAACTTCTTATTTGCAATTGAAAGCCCAAACTCAGGGTGCCAAGTTGAATCACTTATCAATAAGTCAGCGCCTATTTTCTCTATTTCAAATTGCGTTCCATCAGGAAGGATTAAGCTAACATCATTACTGTTTTGCTTAATAACAATATCAGGATGAAGGTGGTAAATAGCTTTCGCTGAAGAAAATTCGCCTGATAGATTATCGACTATTAAAAAAGTGTCATTTTTCATTGTCCAATTACGAGTGTGTGTTACTTTACCCGACAAACGCAAATAGCCATTATGTGAACACTCAACACTCACCATATCAGCACTTTCCTGAATAATAGGTTTTGTTGGGTAAGCGCGTCTCGCAACTCGAAACCCACTCCAGACCTCAGATGAATCTTCTTCATCAACCACAACGGTATTATGAGCTTCTGTTTTACGCTGTCTTAATCGCTCATCACCTAGGCCATAAACTGACGTCCCACTATTCACAAAAATACGCTGTGTACCATAATTCCATTCAAATGAAAGTGTATCTGCGTGAGCATGACCAGGAATATAATCAGGGCCGATTCTAGCAACGTCTAAGATTGCGCTTTGTTCATTAATAGCTAACTTAATATAACCAGAGTCTCTTAGATAAGTGACCTTTTCAGGCACCTTTGATAAAGGCTCCAATAATAGCTTATTAGCATATTGATTAATTCTTTTGGCTGTTGGGGCAATACCTATTGCTGAATCATTGAAGAGTGCAACTTCACCACTGGCATGGGTCATTGTCGCCATCCAATTCAGCATACGAATTGAAATTTCTTTCCATCCGTTAACACGTGATTGCAATGCAGGATGTTGGTATGTATTGCTCAGATTAATCAAATCCAACATATCAGCCAAAATAGTATTGTGATACATAGGCGAGAGCTCGAAATTCGCGCCATCGTCTAATATTTGCTCTGCTAATTCCTTATCTAAAATAGACAAGCCTTTATTTAGCCAACGCGTCGCATCTTTACCATCAAAATAAACACCAGCAAATACTAACGCTTTTGCATTCGCAAATAGGTGATTACCCAATAAATGGTATTCTAAATCTTGTTCAAGCACCGCAGCTTGTTGCCATAAGCTTTCTTGCCAAGTAAGCTCAGCTGAATTACCAGACAAAAACCATTTCACCCAATTTACAATACGTAAAGACTGAGGGTAAGGCTCCCAGCCATTTCCTAATAACGGTGGGTTCTCTTCAATCCACTTATTAATAATTATACGGTGCATAACTACACGTTGCTTTGAATCAATCGCATTAAAATCGTCAAAATAGTGCAAGTTATACAGCCATAGTTTTTCTTGTTGAGTATCATTCCAGTTAGAAATATCACCTTCATGATTCAAGAAACAAAACGTTTCACCTACAACATGTGAGCTTTTTAATAAGCCAGCAACTACCCATTCAGCCTTAGGCTGGGTTATTAAAAGCTCAGGACAATTTTTTACCTTAGCTTTGATGATCTTTCGCTGAATACGATTAATTAATTGAGTTGGTTTTAGATGCTTAAGGGTGTGATATAAATTGTGCAATTTTTTCATAAAAAAAAGGGAGGTTAAACCTCCCTACCTTTATTGGTTTAGATTATTTTCTCAGACTTTCCGCCACTTGGCATGAAATGCGAGCGACTTCGATAATTTCATCGAAACTGATTGGCGAAGCTTGCCCTTGCTTAATGCTCTGAACAAAAGCTTTGGAGCAATCTTTTTGACCTTTATCTTGACTCGATAATTTCATTTTAGAGAACCCCTTCCAGCCAAAACCGATTAACTTTCTAAAGTTATCGAGTTGTAATACCGCATCATTCGCAAACACTTCAATACGTTCTTTCGGAAACGCTTTACCACCATTAGCAAAATAGTGAATAGTACCTATTGATCCATCTTCAAATGACAAGGTAATGCTTGCTTTGTCTTCACGAACAGCAATGCCCGGTGCATCGCCTAAACACATCGCATTAAAGCCAGTAATTTTAGACCCCGCTAAGTGGCGCATTAAGTCGATGTAATGACAGGCTTCACCAATAATTCGACCACCACCCACAGCAATGTCTTGTGTCCAATGTTCAGCAGGAATATCCCCCGCGTTCATGGTCATAATAAAGGTTTTAGGCCCCTTCGCTGAAGCCAATAACTGTTTCATTTTTACCACATGAGGCGCAAAACGACGGTTGTAACCTACCATCACTTTAGGTTTAGTTGCACTTTCATTGTAAGCGGCTTCAATCTCATCGATTTCAGACTCAACTAATGCTAATGGCTTTTCAACAAACACATGTTTTTCATTCTTTAAAGCAGCAATTGTTTGTTGAGCATGTAAATTATGTTGTGTGGCAATCACAACTGTATTAATTGCGCTATCTGTTATCACTTGCTCAAAGTCAGTAGACGCTTTAACAAAACCTTGCTTATCACCATGATGAACAGCACTTACGCCACCACTCGTTACAACAGTATCAAGCGAAGCCCCCGCATCTTTAAATGCAGGCATCAATACGCGAGAAGCATAGTTTCCCGCGCCCACAAAGGCACAAACAGCATCACTGGCTTTGTAACTAACTTCTGCAGATAGCTTAACAGTACGATCCGTTAATTCAACTTTGTTATTATTCGGGTAATCTAAAACAATCCCTAAAGATGATTTATCATCCAAGCATTTGTAAGCATCAAGCGCATCATCTATTGAAAAACGATGCGTGATAAGAGGTTTAATATCAATAGCCCCCGTTGCCATCATATCTAAAACGGCTTCAAAATTACGTTGCTCAGTCCAACGGACAAAACCAACCGGATAATCGTTACCCTTATCTTCATACTCAGTATCATAACGACCAGGGCCGTACGAACAAGAAACTTGGAAAGTTAGCTCTTTAGCGAAAAAATCAGCACGTGATATCTCTTGACCAATAACCCCAACTAAAACAATACGGCCTCGCTGACGACACATAGTGGCAGCTTGACTTAATGGTTCACTGCTTTTTGTAGAAGCAGTAATTATGACGGCATCAACACCACGACCACGAGAGAAAGCTTCAGCGACTTTAATCGGATCTTCACCTTTTGAAAGGTCCACCGTTTCAGCACCCAGCTTTCTGGCTAATTCACATTTAGTAGAATCAAAATCCAGTCCTAAAACGCGGCAACCATTAGCGCGTAATAGCTGTACTGTGATTAAACCAATTAGACCTAAACCAGTAACAATAACACATTCACCCAGTGTCGGGTTAATTAAGCGCACACCTTGCAAACCAATTGCGCCTAATACTGTAAAAGCAGCGGTCTCATCATCAACATTATCAGGTACCTTGGCACATAAATTTTTAGGCACACGAACAACTTCAGCATGATTACCATTCGAGACAACACGGGTGCCAACGTCATAACCTGTGCCACCGTTATTAATAACCGTACCCACATTACAGTAACCTAATGGCAAGGGTTGATCTAACTTAGACTTAACCGCTTCAATCGTCGGCATTAAACCATCTGTTTTAATTTTACCTAATACCATTTTTACTTTATCAGGTTGCTGACGCGCTTTATCGATAAAATTCGCTTTGCCAAAATCAATTAACATACGTTCAGTACCTGCTGAAACGAGTGTTTTAGAGGTGGAGATTAAAAGGTTGTTGTTTTTAACTTGTGGGCAAGGAACTTCGACAAGTGAGGTTTCACCGTTTGATATATTTTGTAGTACTTGTTTCATAAAATTCCTATAACTATAAAAAGTGTAATTAATTTTTAGACTTTGAAAATATAAATGAGAAAACTGTATTTTTGACTGATACAAAAGATTGGGTTTTAATCTGCCAACGAATCCCATTCAGCATTCATATATTCAGAACTTTCATTTTCTAAATTTTGAGCAAGTGAAAAATCATCACTTTCAAAATCAACCACCATGACATTGTGCAATGTGTCAAATTTCTTTTTAAGTTCAATGACGTAATTATAATTTCCAACGAAAACAGGTTTATTAAAACTAGAAAACTCAAAAATAGGAAGACCTACAGTTTCAACTTTAGAAGGGAAAAGCATTGCATCACAATTTTTATAAATATAAAAAAGATCATTTTTGGATTGTTTACCAATAAAATGAAATGCTTTATGAGAATATTCTTCGTTATGATCTGCAGTTATAATAACCTTAATACCTTTCGAAAAGAAATAATCACCTCTTTTATAAATAGCTTCAAAATTCTTATGTTCAGAAAAAATATCATAAAAAGGAACAATAAATGATTTACCTTGGTTCACTAAGCATGCCAAATCTCGATTATAATAATCGCTGTCAACATCCTGGAAATCTATACCAGGCCAAGAAACTAATACCCTAGATAAAGGTATGTTAAATTTTTTAGATAATTTTGCTTTCACAAAGCTTGTTTGAACCACAAATTTACTTTTAGTTTGCAATCTAATTAGAGCTGAATATATAAAAGATTTTAATTCAAATGTAGTAAATACTTTAAATTGATGAAAGTATGTAATGCGTTTACAACAATTAATCAAAAGATTAACATTCGAAAAAGATATTATTTTTTGAGCTTTATATTTATACCAGTACCAAAGAATAAACAATGAAGAAAAAAGAATTGCATTTAAACCAGAATGGTCTTTTTCAAGGTAGTGAATATTATTAGGTAAATTTAACTCCCCTATCCAACTTGGGCCTAGCACCAAATAAGTTCTTTGGGAATCATTTTCGATTAAATATCTTAAATATGAGCTTGCTATAGTTCGAGCTCCGCCTTCTCTAGCAGAACACATGTTAATAATGATCATCGACTTCCACACTTTTTATCAATTTTAAAGCACCAACAACAGGGGACAATGTTTTCTCTGCAATATCCATTATATTCATTCGATCTATATCCCGGCAATATAACAATGCAGTATTAAAATGATTAAAATCTTGGACTTCCAAAACCACTCCAAATTTATTTTGTTCATAAATAATACCGCTAGAACCTGTTTTGGGTGTACAAATAACAGGAACCCCATGTAAAAGAGACTCATTAACTACAGCACCCCAACCTTCGTCACCATCATTCAGCAAACACAGAACTGTAGCTTTTTGGAATACTTTTTCTATTTGTTTATGATTAATAATCCCATGGAAATTTATCATTTTTGAAAGGTTATTTTTCTCTACATAATCTCTGAGAGGGAGAAGAAGAGGCCCGCCACCATAAATATTAATTTCATTAGTTCTTTCATCTAAGTATTGACCGTATTCTAATAGCCTCTTCAGGCCTTTGCCTTCAACAAGTCGTCCTAAGAAGATAATATTATTTTTTTTCTCATTTTCAGAAGAAATAGTTATGCTTTTTTTGTAATCTAATGGACTAGGCGCCGTGAAGTACATAAATTTTATTAATTTATCTCTTTTAAAGCCAATCATTCTAAACCAATCATATCCTTTATTACCAATTGTAAATATTCCTGCAATATATACCTGATATTTATACCTATAATAAATATTTTTTAGCAACCTAAGAGGTAGAAGAAGAGCAGAAGAAGTATTCCCCCCTTCAGAATAAAGGTAAATCGATAATTTTTTCTCACGCACCCGAGACATAATATATCTAGTGTTGGAGCAAATACAAAATCCACTAATAACAAATTTAGCATTACTTTCAAGTAACTTGTTTATAGCTTTTCTATTAGGAGCAATAATAATATTTATATTTTCATTAATACCTTGAGCGGACCAGCCAGAGTTTTTTTCTCTTACTTCACTTGTTTCAAAAGCAACGAGAGTTACATCATTACCTTGCTTATAAATTTCATTTAAAAGTGGTAATTGGTGGATACTGATGATTGGTTGAAAAAAGATAAAATGTTTACGCTTTTTCATGATGTTAACCCTCTTTATCTAGGTATCTTATTGAACCAATCAATAAATAAAAATATATCGATATTGGATTTCCAATACCGATGAGGTAGGCTTCGGATAATGAAAGTATGCAAATCAGTGTAAAGATAGTTTTTGTAAGTGCATCCCGAATAGTAAAAAAGACCATGCTTAGAAGAGATATAAACGCTAACGTACCAAAAAGCCCGGAGGAAGGAAGTAAACTGAAATAAGTACTTTCGGCTAAATTCACAAAATAACCAAGATTATCATCACCTAAGCCTATGCCAATCCAAGGGGAATAATAAAAAGTATTTAATTGTGCAGTAAAAAGATCTAACCTATTGTCTAAAGACAATTCTCTAATAGTGATTTCAGGCTGACTTAAGTAGTAAAAAAATAAAAAAATAGACAAAATGACGATTAGATATAATACATTTTTTAGATCAGATAAATATTTATAAAGAATCAACATATATATAAAAACTATTAAACAACCATATATAGCAGATCTACTCTGAGTCAAGTAAACTATATAAATCATCACACAAGCCAACGCTCCGTATTTTATTTTTTTCAGAAAAAATGTTTGATTCATTAGGAAAACAAAACCAATAGCAGATAATGCACCAAGCATATTTGCATTATCTAATAACCCAATTAATCTTCCTCCTGATAAATAAGTTACCCCTAACAAAGTACTCAAGAGACTCAATATGGATATATAACAACAAAAAACTCCAAAATAGTAAGAAACTGATTTTAATGAAATTGAAGTTAAGTTTGATTCAGTAAAAAAAAAACCTAAATATACTATGTAAAGCATTAATATACTTTTTAGTATCGTACCAAATGGATCAGGACTAATGAAGATTGCAGAAGTAAATTGAAAAATGATAAATATAAAAAATGGGATTAATAATCTCGTAATACGAACCTTCGCGATCTTACTGATAGACACAACTAGAATAGGCAAGCTAACTATTAACATTACCCATTTTATTTTTTCAAAAATAGCAACCAGAGGGAGTGCTTTATTTGAAAGTGCGAATGTAAAAGCCGTAAATAAAGTGAAGTAGACCAAAAGAACTAACCAATGTTTTCTTATTTCTAATAGAGGCATAATTATTGCTTACTCAGTATTTTTTTCCATATTGAATAGTTCCCAAAATGAGGTCTCAAATCGTTATTAGAGTAAATTTTTAATGTATCATTTTTTTTCTTTTTGTAAGAACATCGACCTGAAATTGCCCCTTTAAGAAAACTATTACAAATAATAATAAAACCATTTGTATATGAAAGATTCTTATTAAATTTAAGATTATAAAGGTGAGTAATTAAATAATATAAAGAAAGTTTAATCGCTCTTAACATCGGAAAGTGTTTATAAATAACTCGTATATAATTAAAAATCCATTTTGACCTTCTATCAACACCTTCATTGCCGTCTCGGATTTTACAATAATGCTTAACTTCGGTATTCTCTAAAAGCAACACTTCGTAACCGGCATCCCTACAACGTATAGAGTAATCTAACTCTTCGCCCCCAAACGTACATTTTTCATCCAGAAATCCAACTTCATCAATCACTTTCCTACTAATTACGTGTCCAGCGCCATGAAAATTAGAAATAGAATTTGGTGCAATTAAGTCCTCAGAAAAGCTACGTTCTGTAGCCATATTTTTAACGTTGAGAGCTAATATACCGAAGTTATGCTTTGATGAAAATGATTTTACTTTCTTAACTGTATCTATGGTGATTAAAGAATCATCATCTAGTACAAATATTAGCTCACCTTTTGAAAGTGAAAGCCCTAAATTCCTGCCTTTTGCAACACCTAAATTAGAGTCACTAAGCACTATATTTACATGCTGGTTTACACTATATTTCTTAAGTAGTGTTCTAGTATTATCTGTTGATAAATTATCAACAACAATAACTTCATAATTAAGGCGAAGCTCCTGCCCTATATTAACGACAGTATCTATAGATTTATCTATAATATCATCTCTATTGAAACTTAAAATCACGAAAGTAAACATTTCAAACCCACCAACACTTTAATCAATCTACGAGTTAATTTATAAAATACGCCAAAAACAACTGCAAAAGACGATGAAAATAAACTCAATTTAATTATGCGATACCTGAAAGATCCTAGCTTCTCTTTATTTATATCTAAGTAACATTTAGATATATCCCTTCTCACTAAATCTAAACATTTATTTTGGAAAGGAGAATTTGACTTGATAAGAGAATATAAATATTGGAGCTTATGAAACCCAATCTCTTGAGGAAACTTGGGCTCACTATCAGATACAATTTTTAGTACCATATTAAAGGATTTATAACTATCCTCAAACTTACTATAATTAGTGCTAGCAGTTACACTCTCATTATGCCGTCTATACTTATGCACTATTTTATCAATCACGAATACGGAATTACTTTTCATAAAAGCGGATGCATTTAATACATAGTCTTCGCCAACTTTTATATCATCAACAAATTTTAGTTGTTTTATTAGCTCGCTACGATACAAGTTTGGCCACAAGGTATAAGGTAGTTCACCATCCATATAGTTTTTAATAGGGTTTACTAATAACCCTTTTTTAAAGTTCGTAGATATTTCCCTACAATCTCCAAAAGAAAGAGATTGTCCAATAACAATATCTATATTTGCATTTGATTTTAGTGGTTCATATAGAAATTCGATACCATATTTATCAATGAGGTCATCTGCATCAACAAATAAAACCCAAGAACCCGTAGATTTTTTTAAACCTATATTACGTGCGGCATTTGCGCCAAGATTAACAGAGTTAATAAGCTTAATCTTATCATTATAGCGTTTCAGTATTTCCAACGTACTATCATTACTACCATCATTAATAATAATTATTTCGACACGATCATATGACGACTTTAAAATGCTAATAATGCAAGATTCGATATATTTCTCACCATTATATACAGGGATTATTACTGAAATTAAATCATTCATATTAAAAGATCTTAAATTGTTTATTTGCGTAAATAAATGAGGTAACGTTAAATGAAATTTTCATTAGACCTCGTCCTATTAGTCGATAATTTAATATGATTATTAAAAACTCTAAGTTGATAAAATAAAGCTATCATATGTAAAATAATTACAAGTTCAAATATATAACTCATCATCCCCAAAGAAACGCAGAGTATTATAGAGAGTGGGACAGAAGCATTCATAAACAACGTAATCCAAAAAAATGGTTCATCTTTAAATACTCTTAAATACGTCGCCATTATCTCTACAACAAGTATCATTAATCTAAAGAAAAAAAGTAGAGAAAATAGGTATGGGTCAACAAGCCTAGCAATAATTTCATTCCCTTGGAAGTACCATATAATTACCCCTAGAAAAGTCACCGCCAATAGATAAATCACGATAGAAATCTTCGATAACTTTATAAACTGTTCGTAAGAATCTACAACTTTACCTTGTGATATTAAGTTTCCGAAGTGTGCTCTTTTAGTTCGAACAAAAGAAGCGGATGCACCTGATATAGCAGCCAAGATTGCAAGCGAAATTGCAATTTTTCCGGCAAATTCAGGACTTTCATACTTAAAATAAAATATGGTAAAACTATTCCAGTAGAAATAACCAGTTATCCATACAACTGATAGCTTTAATTGAAATTTGATGATACTTGAAAATGCGTATCTAGCTCGCCTTAAACTAGTATTAATAAATGTTTTTATTGCGTATGAATAAATATCTTTTAAAACTATAAAATTAAAAATAAGTACTACTAACTGTGCGATTACCAACGCCCATAATTCTAACTTTAATATAAATGATAAGATAAGGCTAAAGGAATAAGCTAAACCAGATAAAAACCTTAGCTTGTATACATCATCATACTGCAACATCCCTTCTTTAATACTGTAGAAAATCGAGAAGAAAACATTACCTGACAACACGAAGCAGAAAGAATACCATTGAAATTCCCACACCGTTTCTGGTATATCAGAGAAAAACCAACTGCCATAAATAAGAAGTGATATAAAAAGCAAGATAGATGTTACTAAAAAGAAAATCATTCCAAGCTTAACATAGGCATTAAACTTAGGGCCTTTTGACTTAGTTGAGGCCAAATGCTGTACAATTGCTGTATTAAAACCCATTTCAAATATGAGTTGAATACCTCCTATCGCCAAGAAGGCATAATAGATACCTTGTTGCGCAGCTGTCAATGATTTTGTCAATAATAAGATTATTAGTGGACCTGATAATGTTCTTATTATAAGGCTTAAGTTACTATACACTGCAGCTTTATTACCCCTAATAAACGACAATAAATTAAACACCTAATAACCTCTTAATATTAGTAGTTATCGCTTTCCCTCTTAAGCAATTAATCAACTTAGTTAAAACTAAAAAATTAACAATGACCTTCTTGACACCCTTAATATGTTTATACCTTAAAAAATTTAACCTGGCATCATTAGTATGCCAAGACTTACCCCACCAATGTATTGTATAAGCTTTATCTGTGATTTTTTTATAATCAAATTTTTCTAAATAGTGGTAAGGGTAGAAGTAATCACTGTTAAATATAATGATATCATCTAACTTTACTGTTTTATTTTCCAATGCAATAAAACCACAATGCAACTTTATTATTCGAGTCATTACATCTGGTAATGTAAATATATTACAATGCCATATATCAACTTCATAAAAAGAGACCAATTTTTGAATAATTTCATTATTTTTTGGTGAGTATATAACAGCACCATTAACATGTTTGCCATCTTCAAATCCAATGGTCAATATATTTATCTTTGGTTCGAATTTTTTAAGTACTTGAATATCTGTATCAAAATATATCCCACCTTCTTGGTTTAAAATATATACTCTGGCAACATCTGCGGCATATGCCCAAAGCTGTCTTTTAAGGCACTCCTTAAAGAAAATATTTTCTTTAAGGCCTTTTATTAGGTGTATATTTAATTCATTCCATTCGATTATTTCATAGTCACTATATTTTTCTCTCCATGAATTAATGCATATGTTTATTAGATCACTTTTTTCAGAGAGACCAAACCATACGTAATTTATCTTTTTATTCCCACTAGACATACAAAAAATATTCCACTTTAAAATCGAGTACATAAACAAATATCGGGGTCAGATCTTTCATTTTGCATAATACATTATCTAAAAAACCGACATAACCTAAACCAACAATTTCTATTTTTAAGTTACTAATATTCATAGCTATTTCCAAATCCCTTTAGTATCAATGACATACGAATCATTTGACTTGATTTTCTTAAATTGTTTGTGATCAACCAACATTACATGAATATCTGTTTTTGTCAGTGACTCATCAATTG
Source organism: Vibrio sp. 1-Bac 57 (assembly GCF_037546855.1). Taxonomy (NCBI): domain Bacteria; kingdom Pseudomonadati; phylum Pseudomonadota; class Gammaproteobacteria; order Vibrionales; family Vibrionaceae; genus Vibrio; species Vibrio sp. 1-Bac 57. The sequence goes on from NZ_JALAAC010000016.1 coordinate 13,377, forward strand.
ATGCTAACTTGATATTTTCAATATCGATTGACTTGATATTCGGCTCTATGGCTAGAACTTGCCCAGCATGTTCAGCGGCAATTGCTTTAGCAATATCTAAGGCAGGACTTTCACGTAAATCGTCAATATCTGGTTTGAACGCTAACCCATAGCAAGCAATCGTCACGTCTTTTGCTGTTTTTGTAGGATTAGCTTGTAAAAATTCTGCTAGTGCGATTTTAACCTTTTGTATTACCCATTCAGGCTTACTGTCATTCACATTACGTGCAGTATGGATCAGTTTTGCTTTAGTTGGAGTTTTAGATACTATGAACCAGGGGTCTACAGCAATACAATGCCCACCAACACCAGGGCCGGGTTGTAAAATATTAATGCGAGGATGACGATTAGCTAGGGCAATAAGCTCCCAAACGTCAATATCTAATTTATCGCAGATAATAGACAGCTCATTTGCAAAGGCAATTTGCACATCACGGCAACTATTTTCAGTTAATTTAGCCATCTCTGCTGTACGCGCATTGGTGATGACACAATCACCTAACACAAAGTTTTTATAGAGTTCAACAGAGCGTTCAGAACATTTTTTACTAATACCACCGATAACCCTGTCGTTTTCAACTAATTCACGAACAACATGACCAGGCAATACTCGCTCAGGACAATGCGCGATATTAACATCTGCATATTCACCTGCAGTTTGAGGAAAGGTTAAATCTGTTCTTGCGGCGGCAAGCCAAGCGGCCATTTGTTCCGTAGTCCCTACCGGTGAAGTAGATTCAAGAATGACTAAATCTCCTTTTTTAAGCACTGGCGCAATAGCCTTGCTAGCTGCTTCAATATATTTCAAATCAGGCTCGGGGATTTCACCTTTATTACAAGCTTTAAAAGGCGTAGGTACAGCAATTAAAAATGCATCAGCAGGCTCTGGAATAGTTACTGCTTTTAAATAACGTTCGGTTACCGCTGCATGCACTAACATATCTAAATCTGGCTCCACAATATGGATTTCGCCACGGTTAATAGTGTCAACCGCATGTTGGTTAACATCAACACCAATTACTTTTATTTTTCGTGATGCAAACATTGCCGCTGTTGGTAGGCCTATATAACCTAGACCAATCACGGAGATGGTTTTAAATGACATTTTTAATTCGACCTTTAATATTATTTAGCTAATTCGTTTAATATTTTTAAACAAGCATTACCATCACCATAGGGGTTATGTGCAAAGCTCATTTTTTTGTAGGCATCTTGATCGGTTAGCAATTCATTCAAGTTGCTTACAATCACATCTACATCTGTACCTACTAATTTTACAGTTCCTGACTCTACAGCTTCAGGACGCTCAGTTGTATCACGCATGACTAAAACCGGTTTACCTAAAGATGGGGCCTCTTCTTGTATACCACCTGAATCCGTTAGGATAATATGCGAACGCCCCATTAGATAGATGAACGGTAAATATTGTTGAGGCTCAATTAAATGAATATTATCTATACCTGCTAAAATACGATTAACGGGCTCACGTACGTTTGGATTTAAGTGCATTGGATATAAGATTTGAGTTTCTGGGTGCGCTTTAGCAGTTATAGCAAGAGATTCACAAATTCGCTCAAACCCGCCACCAAAACTTTCACGTCGGTGACCAGTTACCAGTATCAATTTTTTAGTTTTATCTAAAAATGGAAACAAGCTCTCTAACTCAGTATTTAATGCGACATCAGTATCAATTTTATTTTTGACCATTAATAGCGCATCAATAACTGTATTACCGGTTACTGTAATTGATTCAGCATCAAAGTTTTCTTTTAATAAATTTTGTTTTGACGTTTCTGTAGGTGCAAAGTGATATTTACTTAGCGCCCCAGTTAAACGACGATTACCTTCTTCTGGCCAAGGAGAGTAGATATTACCAGTACGCAAACCAGCTTCTACATGCCCTACAGCAATTTGCTCGTAATAAGCAGCTAAGCTTGCTGCAAATGTTGTTGCGGTATCACCATGTACTAATACAACATCTGGTTTAAATTCTTCCAATATAGGCTTTAACTTTATTAAAATACGAGCAGTCACTTCGTTGAGTGTTTGGCCTGCTTTCATTAAATCTAAATCATAATCAGGTGTAATTTCAAATAATTCTAATACTTGATCTAACATTTCTCGGTGCTGTGCAGTGACACAAACTTTAGCTTCAAAACGTTCATCTTCATTTAATGCGTGAACAAGGGGAGCCATTTTAATTGCCTCCGGTCGAGTTCCAAAGACAGTTAAAATTTTCTTTTTAGACATAATATTATCCATTAACACGTTTCAACTCACACAAGTATGTGAATTATTCCAACTTTACATCTCAACTCTTAATTTTGTACTGAGACACTTTTTATTTGTTTTGAGACATTCAGTTTAAGCAAAACCCTATACAGCCTAGATTTAACACCTTTTATCAAAAAGGCCCCAATAGGTCCTGAAAAAGGCCCTTTTAAGCTCTTAATTTGTCTTTTAAAAGGGTCTTTTTCCTTTTAAATAAAATATAGGCACGCTACCGCCACTAAAGTGCATAGCTCTAGTGGTCCAAAGACGAAATATTGTAAAAAATGTATAACAAAATAATTGGCGTTATTCATTTTCTTTTGTAACGCTATATATCTTCAACACAACCTTAATAAATGCAGTTATGTTTGCTTCTTTTTAAATAATGCTTCAAACACGCAGAAATCACTAAAACACATAAAATTAGTAATCTTAACGTCAAAATTTGAAATATTATAAACGAAAAATGTGACAAAAAACACTTTTCAAGGAAATGATTATCATTTTAATCAAACTGTTCTATGTACATTTCGAAGCGGTCTTAATAAATAGACTTACTTGCCTGATTTTTGAACATGCTCATTGGCAACATTAACAGAAACCGTGTTATTCAACATTTTCAATAATAGTACAGAGCGAAGCAAACCATCTTGATGTTGATATATCGCTTCAAGTCCCGAGAAGGGTCCTTCTGTGATTGTTACTTTTTCATCAGGCTGCATTATTACTGTTTTATTTAGCGCAATATCATGGTTAATCAAGTCTTTTTTCAGTTTTAAAATGAGTAGCTCATCAATCACCGCAAGCTTCGCTCCAAAGCGAACGAAGTTTGCAACGCCAGGCGTTGAACGAATACTATTAAAGTTAGCATCTACTTGGTTGGCTTTAATAAAAAGATAACTAGGAAACAGCGTCTCCACTTTTATGACACGCCGGCCACTTTTTGTTTTAGTCAATTCAACGGTTGGTAAAAAAACCTCATAACCTTGATCTTGTAAATTATTTGAAGCTCTCTGTTCATTTTTAGGTTTAGTGGTTAATACATACCAAAAGAACTTATTTACAAACATAATCACTACTTTTTAATAACGTAAAGCTCATCAAAGTACTAAGCTTTGTCGCTTTTATAAGCGTAATTATAGTAACCATAACCATAGGTACTGCTAGCTTTTTTCTCAACGGCGTTGAGGATGAAGCCTTTCACTTCTATTCCGGCCATATCAAAACGATGCAATGCCACTTCTACTTCTTTGGCTGTACTTTGGTCAAAGCGACCTACCATCAAGGTTGTGCCCGCTAATGCACCGACAATACTTGGATCTGTTACTGCTAACACAGGAGGTGTATCAATTAAGACTAAATCATATTGCTCCGAGGCAAATTTGATGAAGTCACTAAAACGAGGATGCATTAATAACTCTGACGGATTCGGTGGTACTTGTCCACGCGTTAGGATATCTAGGTTATCAATATCGGTTTTTTTGATCACCTCATTAATTTGAAGTTTACCCGACAGCATTTCTGACAAACCATTCTCTAATGTCAGTCCAAAATGACGTTGCAAATAACCTTTACGCATATCTGCATCAACTACTAATACCTTCTGCCCTGTTTTAGCGACTACTGCTGCAAAATTAGCGGATACAAATGATTTACCGATACTAGGAGCAGGACCTGAAATCATCACTACGTTATTCTTTGCTTCCATCATGGCAAAGTGCAGGCTAGTACGTAGACCGCGTAATGCTTCAATAGAGAGATCTGCAGGATTTGCTTCTGCTAATAAAATATTTTGCGTATTGTGGCCTTGTTTTCGATGCTGCTTATTGCCTTTACGTAATTTAGCTAATTTACTGTCTAATTTTTCCTGCCACACAGATTTAGGAATACTTGCATAAACAGGTAAACCTAACGCTTCTACTTCCTCAGGGCTTTCAATCCCTTTATGGAAGGCTGCTTTTAACAGTACAAATGCAACGCTTAGCATGCCACCTAATAACGTTGCTAATACAGCAATTAAAGGTTTCTTAGGTTTGATCGCGATATCAAATACTTGTGCTTCATCTAATATGCGTACATTACCGACAGTGCCTGCTTTTAATACACTTAATTCTTGTACTTTATTCAATAACTGAATATAGATTTGTTGGTTTACTTCTACATCACGCGTCATACGTAATACTTCACGCTGTGTTTTTGGTAGTTTTTGAATACTGCTGTCCAAGGTGTCTTTTTTAAGTAACAGCGTTTTACGCTTGTCTAACAGTGAAATGTAGGCAGGATGATCTTTGGTGAAACGTTGACTAATATCTGCTTCTTTAAACGTAAGATCATTTAATTGCTTCTCTAGTTCGACCATCACTTTTAATGTTGATGCAGCTTCTAGGTTTAAATCAATCGATTCATTTTTTTGGCGAAAATCATTTAATACATCTTCAGCCGAGTTCAATTCTTTTTTGATAGTTGGAAGATGCTGTTTTAGAAACACTAAGCTTTTTTCGGCTTCAGCAGAGTTACGCTCAACATTTTGTAAAAAATAATTTTGGCTAATATTATTTAAGATTTTGCCAATTAATAACTTATCTTCACCTTCAAATGATAATGATAAAATACCCGTTTGTTTACCACGCTCACTTACTGCCAAGCTTCCTTGTAACCATTGAATACTCTTTAGTTTACTGCGCTTACTTAAACTAAATCGAGTACCTTCAGCAGCACTTAACGCTTGTACAAACAAACGATAACCGCCTTTTTCAAGTGACTCCCCTGCTTTGCCATTTGCAATTTGATTGCCTTCGTCATCAAACAAAGAAAATAAACCTTGTTCTGCATCATTAACCACTAATTCAATAGCGACTTCTGCTAAGTAATCCGGCACATCAAAACGGCTGATGGTGATATTAGCTTGTTCACCAGATAATCTCGCCAACCCTTTACCAATGATAGGTGTGTAGATAGGTGCAGCTTGGATAGTTAAATTGAGTTCATCAACGGTTTTTCCTAAAATCATGCGTGATTTAATGATTTCAACTTCGGTTGTGGCCGATGATTCACTGGAGAACAGATCGCCCATATCCCCAACCATTGCAGACATGCCAGAACTTTTGGTTTCAACTTGTAACAGTGCATCGGCTTTGTAAATTGGCGTCGCTAATAATGCATAAGCAACACCACCGATAGCAAACAAAGCAGTAACAAAAATGATCAGCCATTTACGATCTAATAACAGCCCTAACAGTTTACCAAGGTCGATCACGTCTGCATCGGATTGTTGGTTTTTGCTCTCAGCTTTTTGAGAGTTACTTCTTTGGTTTATCGTGTTGGTCATAATTTTTCTTATTATCTGCTTTAATTAGTACCCGTGAAGGTAACTATGAAAATAGTAACTAAACATAAGTAATGCTTACTTAGTAATGGGTTGCTTAAAGCACATTAACCAAGCTTTTTAGCCCAAGACATCGCACCCTCTTCAATCATTTTAAAAGCATGTTCAAATGCTTCTTTACTCTGACGATAAGGATCTGGAATATCCTCTTGCCCAGCCCAACGGCTTAATAACATTGTTTTACCACGCGCTTCAGGTGCAATATTGGTTACAGCCTCTACATGGCCTTGTTCCATCACTAATATCAAGTCGTACTCGTGACATAAATCTGCGGTTAATTGCTGAGCTTGATGGCCCTCAAGGCTAACACCGTGCTCTAATGCAACTTGACTTGCTAGTGCATCGGCAGGTTTACCGACTAAAGCGCCAACACCTGCAGAAGCCACTTTTTTATTTTTTAATAAATTTTTAAGTAGAAACTCGCCAGTAGGTGAACGACAAATATTCCCTACACATACAACCAAAATTTTATCAAACATGCTTGGTTTTCTTCCCTATTACTACTGTTTTTTATCGTCAAACACTTCACTTTTGAAGCTAATATTTATTGCTAACTCTTTACTAACTAAAACAATGATAACTCTTTATTAATCCATTATCAGATGCTTAGTACACGGTAAAGAAGTTAGCCATTACCAGTTACGAACGCGTAACATACCTTCTGTTAATTCATTAAATGCTGAAATCGTCGGAACTAACTGTTTAATTACACGATTGTAACGCTCAATTGGTGCAGCGGTAACATAAACAACGTCGTAAGGTTGTAGTTTAAAGTCTGTACCAATCACTAATGCAGCTGCATCAGTAATATTTAGTTGGTAAATATTTGCCACTAAACGCTCTGGACGGCCGCTTTCATTGGTACTGACTTGGCTAACGTTAATTTGAGCAGAATTTGTTTCAGCCACAGTATTTGTTGACTTCACTTGTTGTTGCTCGATTTTTTCATTAAACGCATCTCTACGTTGTTTTAAGAACGCTTCATTATTAGTATCACGCTCGGCACTACGTACAACAAAAATACCCGTTGCATCTGCTGATAGTTCATTGATACCACCTACACTGCTTAACGCTTCAGTTAATGTCATGCCGTCACGGTCAATTTTCAACATTTCAGGACTTTTCACATCCCCTAATACAAATACTTTTTGCGCATCATTACGGGGCACATGGATAATGTCACCTTTAGCAATAAGGCGATTTTGTGTCAAATCTCCTTTTTGCATCAACTTATATAATGAGATAACTTCTGACTGACCGTTTCTAGTTAAGTTCACATTACGCCAATCAGCGGTTGTAGTTAATCCACCGGCAAGGTTAATTGCATCTAGCAACGTTAAAGGTATGTTAGTGATAGGTTGTTTACCAGGGTTAGTAATTTCACCGGTCACATAAGCCTGTTGCGAACGGAAAGCTGCGATATTCACATCTACTTGTGGTGTTTCAATGTATTTGGCCAAACGTTTTGCAATATACCAACGAATTTGAACAACCGTCTTACCAGCTACCGGAATAAATCCGATGTAAGGGTAAAAAATACGTCCATCAGCGTGAACCCAATGTCCAGCCTCTTCGGCACTTCGGTATGAACCAGCAGGGATGGTTAATTCAGGGTGATCCCAAACGGTAATATTTAAAATGTCGCCAACACCAACTGTATATTCATAATCTGCGATTTGTTCGTCTAATACGTTATTTACTTTACTAACGTTAATACCTTGGTCGCTACTTTTAGCATAAGCAGTCACAAACGAAGAGGTCAATGGGTAAACGTTAATTTGCTCCACGGGCATTTTTTGTTTTTGTTCATCACTTAAATTGGATTCATCAAATGTGTTTTTATCACTTAATGAAAGGGAAGAACCAGGGATCGTGCATCCAGAGAGAAGCAATACAAGGCAAATAGATAATGTACTTTTAGGTGTATAAAACATGATTTATATTACTCTCAGTGATTGAATAGGAATGTGAATATCGCCATAACTTGTTCAATGAGAGCTTGGTTGGGCACAACGTTTTTTTCACTTTGTTACCATTCCCTGTATCCATTCACTGTCACCATCCTATGGTGCTGCTATGGTTTAACGCTCATTGCCCGTTGTATCACGAAACATTTACATTTTAATTTTTAGTTTATTGTTTTGTCTTTTACTATTTTTTATAGTGCCACTTTTGTTGCATTGACCGCAACTCATTGGCAATTCAGACATAATGTATTGGTACTTAGCTAAAATGCCAATACATTATGTAATAAATAGTCAAAATTAATACCTAAAACTATGACTTACAGATTAAACTTGCTGTTTTTCTTTAGCTTATTATGTTTCGTAACTAGCTATATTTATTCAAATTTTAGTTATATATCAAGATAACGTTTAACTAAATTATTAGTCTGGTAAATATATTTATGCGCAGGATACCGAAGCAGGTGGATTGATGCAAGTATCCATACTTTATTTACATCTATTATTAAGTTTTTCTGTGTCATTTCTTTATTCATATTTTTGCAGATAAAACTTAGCAAATTTAATTCTTAGATTTAAACTTGAATCCATCAAATAATAAAAGAGAGATCAATTAAACAACTAATGTAATTAAACTTAGACCTAGTTAGGTTTAGGTCAGGTCAGGTCAGGTCAGGTTCAAAGAATAAGTGCACAATTGTATTGGGCGAAACTAGTTAGATTGAGCGCCTATCTTTAGGTTGTTGTAAAACCTACTCCCGTCTTACTAGGTGTAGCTGAAAAAAAGTCCGATATAGTGCCATTATTATTTGAATCTAAATAATAAAAAAGGCAATAATAGGTTTATTAACACCTCTTATTGCCTCTTTCCATCATCTAATTATAGATTGACGCTAACTTATTGCTCTTGAAACTTTATTTTAGCAACACGTTGTTTTTCTGAAGCTAAGTAATCAGATAACTCTGCTTTACTATTAAATACTTCAGCAATCACGCGTCTATTTTGCTGTGCACCAACTTCAGTATTGTTGTCATATAATGGTGAGCTTTCACCAAAACCTAACGCGCCAACTTGTGATGATTTAACGCCTAGCTTGATAAGTTCAGATCTCACTTTATCGGCTCTTTTTGAAGATAAATCGTAGTTATAAGGGGCCGTTGCAAATTTACTGGTATGCCCTTCTACAATTGCATAAAGATCATACTTTTTAAGAAAATCTGCAAACTCGGCAATTTCTTTTCTTTCATCACTATTCATATAGACAGTTGAATCATTTTTAAACTCAACATTTAAATCTGCAACCATAATACAGTCGTCAGCAGCATAAGCCGTACTCATTAAGCCTAAACCTAGCACTGAAGATACCATTAATGTTTTTAACTTTTCCATTGTTAACTCCTTCCTTTGTTTAAAAATTATTCTAACTATATCATAAAATTAGCAAGTAATTGAGATGCAAGCTATTCTTTTGTGGTAAAATATTGACAAACACAACGAAAAGGAAATCAAATGAATAAATTCTTCAAAATATCAGCCGCTGCTGCGGTAGTTATGTTAGGTGTTACAGGATGTACTACAACTGACAGTTCAGATGAAGCCTTGATGATGAAAAATCAAGAAATTCAATCGCTGACTGAGCAACTTCAGTCAAAAAATAATACTATTGCGAATTTAAACTCACAAGCAACGGTGTCACAAACACAATTAAATGATAAAGATGCGGTGCAAAACTCTTTAGTTCCTCTGCATGCTAAAGCTGGTGAGTGTTATGCGAAGGTATTAGTACCTGCAAAATATGAAACAAGACCCATTGAACGTTTAATTAAAGAAGCGCAATCGCAAATTCAAATTACACCAGCTACTTATAAAGTTGTTGAGCAAAAAGTAACTATTCGTGAAGCAAGTTCAAGACTAGTACCCGTTGAAGCTACTTACAAAACCTTTGCTGAGCAAGTAATGGTTCAGCCTGAAAAAACAGAATTAGTGCCTGTTCCTGCTGTTTATAAAACAGTAACTGAGCGAGTGATGGTTGAACCAGAGAAAACCAGGCTAGTGGCAGTACCTGCTGTTTATAAAATGGTTTCTGAAAGAATAATGGTTGCGCCTGAAAAAACAGCATTAGTGACAGCTCCTGCAACTTATAAAGTTACTTCTGAAACGATTATGGTTGAACCTGAAAAAACAGCATTAGTGACCATCCCTGCGACATATAAAACAGTGTCAACACAAGTGTTAGTTTCTCCTGCTTATACCGCATGGAAAAAAGGTCGTGGCGAGATAGAAAAAGTGGATCACTCAACGGGTGATATCATGTGTTTGATTGAGTTCCCAGCGGTATACAAAACGGTTACAACTAAAGTATTGGATAAAGATGCTTATACTAAGCAAGTTGTTACTCCTGCGGTTTACAAAACAGTTAAAACACGTGCTTTAGATAACGCGCCAACGTCTAAAGAAGTTAAAACAGCAGCGACGTACAAAACTGTATCTAGACAAGAACTAGTTACGCCTGCAACAACAAAAGAAGTTAAAACGCCGGCTGTTTATGAAACTATTACTAAGAAAGAGTTAGTCACACCAGCAACAACGAAAACGGTTACTACTCCTGCTATCTATGGTTCTGTTACTAAAACCGCTTTAGCAACGGCAGCGACAACACGAGAAGTTGCTATTCCAGCATTATGTAAAATGGTTAAAACACGTGTTTTAGATACGCCAGCGACGGAGAAGAAAATTTCTATTCCAGCCGTTTACGATACTTATGACACAACCGTTAAAGTGGCCGAACCGTACTTAAGATGGCAAGAAATTTTGTGTGAAACTAACACTACGCCAGATGTAGTTACAAAATTACAACGTGCGCTACAAGGTGAGAAATATAAAATTTCAAGCATTGATGGTGTTTACGGTCCAGAAACCAGTGCAGCAGTTAATGCTTATCAGAAAGATAAAAATCTTAACCAAGGTGCTTTAACCCTTAAAACTTTAGAATCTTTAGGATTATAATTTTTTAAAGTGTTTTTTAGCTAATCACTCAAGCATTTTTTTAGGCTAGAGGTTTTTAAGTTAAAAGTTTGAATGTATTAAGGCTTTATTTCAGTTTCACTGGAGTAAGGCCTTTTTTATGTCTGTTGTATTAATGAGTTTGCTTGGTATGGGTGTGATTTTAGTTAGGTTGAGTTAGGTTCGCCTACGCTCATCTGGTCAGTGTGATTAATTGTATGCTTGGTATTTCGCCCTTATGGCGACCAGCGCTTGTTTTGGTGAGGTTGTTTGATATTTAGCTCGTCTACGCTCGTCGAGGCAGTTTTATTATGATTTACAGTGGTTTCGGCCTGTCGGCTACCCTACTTTCTTTTATCAGAAAAGAAAGTAGGCAAAGAAACTGACACCGATGCGTTTTCTGCTCCAAGTAATAAACTCCTTTTATAACGCACCAGTTCATACAGCACATCCTTGTGCTGAATGAAGTTAAGCCAAACGTCCTGTTTGGCTTTGCTAAAAGGAGTTGCTGACTTAGGAAAACTGCACGGTGGTGTTGTACGTCCACTATGAGTTGATGTCCTATTGTGGCTTAGCTATATATCTGCCAGTTTGCTTTGAGTTTCATCTCGTCTGCGCTCGTCGAGTCAGCTTGGATTATTATTCATAGTGATTGTTAGTGGTTTTAGCTCGTCTGTGCTCGTCGTAGCAGTTTGATTATTATTAACAGTTGTTTCGCCATGTCGACAACTTTACTTTCCCTTTGTCAGAAGAGAAATTAGTACTCCAAAAAGTCAAAGAGACTGACACGGGAACGTTCTCTGTTCCAAATAATAAATCGCTTTTATAGCGCACCGCCTGTTAAGGCACATCCATGTGCCAAACGAGCCTAATCCAAACATCCAGTTTGGTTTTGCTAAAAGCCATTGAAGATTTGGGAAAACTCGACAGTGGCCATGCTGTAGGGACATTGAGTCACGTATTATTGTGGAAGTTTGGGCATTATTTTTTGTAGTAATTTTATTCTACGAGCTTAAATTCTGTAGTTTATTTCAGCTTGTGGGCTCCGCTATTGTGATTAAATGAAGAACATTATTAATGGGCATTTTATTTGTTCATTTCGCTAATTAAATAGAAGCATCAAGCACTTCATTTTACTTGTTTTTTTTAAAAATATTATTACTATAACGCTTGGTTGATTTATTTATAAAATAGTTTCAATCAATTCGACTTCAGGGCGGGGTGAAATTCCCCACCGGTGGTATTTTTACGAGCAATATTTGTGAGTAAAAGAGCCCACGAGCGCCTAACTATTAAGTTAGGGTCAAGCAGATTTGGTGAGAGGCCAAAGCCGACGGTTATAGTCCGGATGGAAGAAGATCGATAACAAACAGATTAAAAGTCATAACAAATAATGCTTTACGGTTCTTATAAGTCGTTGAAGCATTTTTTTGAGTGACTTTTTAAATTTTGTCAAACTAAGCGTAGTCTTGTGTAAACAGGAATAAGTTTTATAAGATTAATGGCTTTCTTAAAGTCATTTACCTTCGTCAAATTTTCGTCTGTATGTTTTATTCTGTGATGTTTAGCTTTTACTATTTTTAATAGCAATTGTAATAAAAAGTGTAGTGATTTTTGCACTGTATATATGCCTTAGTTAAAGGTGTGAATTGATGAGTTTGACGATTAACCACATTAGCTTTTTATAGTTGCTTCTTTTGCGGAGTATTCGATAAAGAAACCGGTAAGTGCGCTTAACAGTTGAATTCAAGCAGTAAAATAGATCACTCTAGTGTTACAGTTATTTATAATTGCTATATCAGCATCATTGAATTAGATTCGTTCCAAGCTCTGTCTTTCTATCCTTTTTATTTTTAGGAAATGTCATGACAGGTATTACTTTTATATTTTTTGCGTGCCTACTTTGGGCCGCTGATACTCTTATCCGCTATCCTTTACTGTTTGGTGGTTCAAATGCACAACAGATTGTTTTATTTGAACATCTGATCCTTGTTACTGTGATTATCGCATTTTTTATTGTGCAACGTCGCAAGTTCAACTTTCTTAGCCGCCAGACTATTGTCCCATTTATTGTTATAGGCGTATTTGGATCTGCACTGGGCACTTTAGCTTTCACCGAAGCCTTTTATCTGGCTAATCCAACTGTAGTTATCCTATTACAAAAGCTACAGCCTTTAGTGGCGGTCACTTTAGCTTGCGTATTATTAAAAGAACAAATTAACTCGCGATTTTTTATCTGGCTAAGTTTAGCACTTTTAGGTAGTTTGTTGCTTATTTGGCCAGATCTACAAGCTTTACTCTCTAGTTTTAGAGAAGGAGATTTGGAGCATAATAATAAGGCGCTACTAGGTTACGGGCTGGCTTTATTTGCAGTGATCAGTTGGGGAAGTGCAACGGTATTTGGTAAAAAATTAAGTTCAAAAGGTCTAAACAGCATCGATCTAATGGCTGGACGTTTTAGTTTTGGACTTTTAGGGATGTTACCTTTTGCGTTTATCACCCCAACTTTAGTCACGACTATTGAAATAAGTATTTTTCAAAAAATTGCCATTTTGGCGCTACTTTCCGGTGTTTTTGGTATGTATTTTTATTACCAAGGCTTAAAGCGGATCCCTGCTCATTGGGCGACACTTGCTGAAATGTTTTTTCCTGTAGCAGCTATATTTATCAACTGGTTATTTTTAAGTGTCGCGATGACACAGGTACAATTGATTGGTGCAGCGACGCTTATTGCAGCTAGTACCATGATTCAGAAGCAAACAGCACCAAAGCAATCAATATAAATGTTAATGACCGGTAAGTGCTGACGAGTCTAATTTTTTAAAATTTGGCGGATTCAACATTGATGAGCTTTCTTTCGGTTTTGACTCGACTGCGCTCGTTGTGGCAGCTTGATTATCATTCATAGTAATTGTTAGTGGTTTAAGCTCGTCTGAGCTCGACGTGAATGTTTGATCATTATTAGCATTGATTTCATTCTATCGGCGACACACCTTTCTCTTACCAGAAGAGAAAGGTGTTATTTTGATCTAATCTAGATCGTCATTTGGTATTCATTATAATAATGAATTTTTCTTCATTATTTCTTTATCAACGCCTTTTAATTTCATTTCATCCATGATGAAATTAACTGTGTTTAATAGGCGTTGCTCTCCTACTGGCATGAGGTAACCAAACTGGCTTTTGGTAAATGGGTTTTCTTCTCTTACAGCTTGTAGGGTTTTATCCGTTGCTTGGTAAAATAAAGCTTCAGGAGTTTCAGTTACCATCACATCGACCGTACCGGCGGATACTGCTTTGGGTACATCAAGGTTATTTTCATATTTTACAATGGTGGCTTTAGTCAGAAATTGTTCTGCGAATTTTTCATTAGTTCCACCAATATTAACACCTACTTTAACACTCGGTACATTCACTTCTTTTAATGTGTCGTATTGGCCTTGCTTGCCATTGGCAACCAAAAATACTTTACCGAAGGTCATATAGCCTTGAGATTGTTCAGCTGCTAATTGACGTGACATTCGACGAGTGATCCCACCCATTGCGATATCATATTTTCCTTGTTTAAGATCTCCGACTAGATTTTTCCAAGTCGTTTGCACAAAACGTACTTCAACGCCTAACTGCTCTGCAAAATGTTTTGCAACATCAATATCGTAACCAGAATACTGTGTATCATCGTAATAACTAAAAGGTTTGTAGTCGCCCGTTGTACCAATAGTTAGTACTCCTTTTTCTTGAATATCCCCCAATAAGTCAGCTTGAGTATTAAAGCTAATAGCAGCGATTGAAAGTAAAGCAATAGAAGATAGTTTCATAAATTCCCTTAAATTTTGAGGTGTTAGTTTAATAAGCCATTATGTTGCGAAGGCGTCAAACCCTATAGCGAATTTATTCAACATAGGGTTCGACCATTTGTAACTTTATAAATCCAAGCAATTGATTTTATTCACTAAAAATCAACAATCAACAATTAGCAATTAGCAATTAAAAGCGTTAGTTATTTTGCAGCCGCTTGCGTTAAGCCACTTAATACGTTGGATACTTTCATTAATACTTTGTCACATCCTTTCAAATCATGGCGTTGCTTCATATACTCTGGGTCGTTGTAAGTAAGCCAAACTTTGTTATCCGCATCAGTCCAAATTAATACTTTTTGGGGAAGATCAATGGCTGCTAGTTGTGAACATTGCATAATTGGCGTACCAACCTTGGGATTACCAAAGATGATCACTTCCGTTGATCTTATTGTTAAATCAACGCCAGCAGCATTTTTTTGATGATCAATTTTAGCAAAAAGTGTTAAACCTTTTTTTTCTACGATTGATGCAAATTTATCTGCGGTCTCTTTTGCTGAATGCTCACTCTCAACTGAAATTAGACCTTCTGAAGCTTGCACATAGCCGGAAACAAAAAACGAGAACAATACAAATGTAATAAATTTTTTCATGATAATCTCTCTTCAATTATAAGGTTAGAGGTATAGGGTTAGAGGTTTCTCCCTGCATAAAATTTTTAGCAAGCGATGGTTGCCAAGAAATTAGCAAAGAGACTAAAGTATTAAAGATGACAGATGAACTTAGAGGTGTAAATGATTAACCTTATGATCATCAAGTAATGTTTCAAAATCGTTAATTCTGAGAGGTTTACTGTACAAAAAGCCTTGATGATTGAAACAACCTAATCGATTCAAACAATCTGCTTGTTGTTTGCTTTCAATACCTTCTGCGACCAACCCAAATTTGAAGGTTTTTGATAATAAGATCAACGCATTGATGATGGATAAGTCTTTTTCTGAATCAACAATGTTATCGATAAAACACTTATCTATTTTTACATTATCAACGGGTAACGTTTTCAAACGCTGTAGCGAAGAGTACCCAGTACCAAAATCATCTATTGATAACTTGATACCTAAAGCTCTTAATTTATGTAGTGTTGGGATCAAGTATTTATTATTTTCCGAGAACAAAGATTCCGTCACTTCAAGTTCTATTGAGCAACCTTCTATCTGATACTTATTAAGTATATTCTCGATGGTTGATACAAAACCTTCATTGTCTAATTGTCGTAGGGAAACATTGATCGCGACAATACCGTTAAACTTTTGTTTGTTTTGCCATTTTTTCACCTGCATGCAGGCCGTTTCAATGACAAAGTCACCGACCTCTTTCATCATGCCATTAGATTCAAGTATCGGAATGAAGATATTAGGTGAGATAATGCCATGATCATAATGTTTCCATCTTAGTAAACATTCGACACCATAAACCTGGTTGGTAATTGAATTAATTTGAGGCTGATACCAGACTTCAAACTCTTGCCTAGATAAAGCCACTTTTATATCTTGCTCTAACAAGTGTTGTTGTCGAACTAACTGCTTCTCTGATGAATCAAAAATCGCATATTGATTACCACCTAAGCGCTTCACTTTTTGCATCGCTACATCGGCAAAAGAGATAAGCTCGCGTAAATCCGTTGAATTTACAGGGAACTGACTAATGCCAATACTGATCGACATTTTAAATTGTCCATACCCAGTAAGAAAAGGACGATCAAAGATAGTTAATAGTTTAGCTGTTATTTTATCTATGTTTTTAAGTGACTCTTCACCTTCGATAACAACAACAAACTCATCATCGCCACTTCGTGCAAGTATGTCATTATCTCTTAATCGTCTTTCAAAGCGATTAGCAATACACTTTAAGAGCTCGTCACCCACATGATGACCATATGTGTCGTTAATCATTTTAAAACGGTCTAAATCACAACACAAAACCGCAAAATAAGCAGGTTTAACTGCATTAGACTTTTGTAATTCAGCTAGTTTTTCAAATAATAATCTACGATTAGGTAAACAAGTCAATGAGTCATAATAAGTATGAAACTTCTTTTCTTCTATTGATTTTTTTAATGTGGTGATATCGTTAAATTGACAAATATAATGCGTAATAATGTCATTGTCGTCTTTTAAACATGAGACATTTAACCACTCTGGGAATACCTCACCATTTTTACGTTTATTCCAAATCTCACCATGCCAACTACCGGTATTTACTAACTCTTGCCAAAATTTACGATAAAAATGCTTGTCTTGTTTACCTGATTTTAATATCGCGGGTGTTTTACCCAACACCTCTTGACTGGAGTATCCTGTAATTTCACTAAAACTATCGTTAGCACATAAAATATAACCCGATGCATCTGTAACCAATACTGCTTCTTTATATTCTCGATACATTTTCGATAAAAAAGATAACGCATGCTTTGCTTCATCTAAGTAAGATAAGTTTTTAATAAATAAAGTGATCACATTGGTTTGATCATGGCGGCGGAAAAATACGACTTCAACGGGAGTCGTATTAGCATTCATGGTAAGTAAACGAGAATGATAATGCCCATAGGTTGTATTGTGCAGTGTTGAAATACCCTGTTCAGCTAAATGCAGATCAAACTCTTTAATATTTTTACCAATGGTATTATCAGTGGTTGTATTGAGCATTTTTAAGTAGTACTGATTAACCTCGAGAATAGTCCCGTCTAATTGTAACGTTAAAATTGCGCCGTTTTTTTCGTATCTATCGAGTAAGTTTTCAAAAAACGCCACTTTCCACCTCCCTTAACGTTAAGACTGGATCTAAATTTACAGATATTAAAATAAGTAACTTATAACACTCATAGTCAAACAATGAACGTAAAGTTAGATTAATGACTAGTCACATTCATTAATGCCAACTTCAATTTTTTAAATTGAGTTTCATTAGCAATGCCAAAACGTAATGAGTCATTTTCATCGGTTAATCTGACATAAATACCTTGTTCACAAAGCTGATGATAAACATCTGAGGCTTGATTCAGAAAAACAGTAATAAACAATGCATTGGCTTCAATACGTGCACCTACAAAATGTGTTTTGAGTATAGTTCGCATTGCTTTGCTTTGTTGCTGTAATCGCATTTTTTGAGTTACTTGCCACGTTTTATCTTTCAAAGCCTGTTCGGTAATAAATAATGCTGGTCCATTGATTGACCAAGGTCCAATATTTTCTTGAATAGTTTCACACCACGCTTGGCTACTACAAACAAAACCAATACGTAAACCAGCAAGCCCAAAAAATTTTCCAACGGAGCGTAATACAATCACATTTGCTCTAATTTGATCTAAGCGATGTTCTTGATAGGTTATATCATTTAAATCCGCAAGGTGAGAAATAAAACTAAATTCAGGCTCAAAAACATCTGCAAATGCTTCATCAATGATCAATAAAGCTTGTTGCTGGGTACATAGCTCCTGACATTTTTTTAATTGATCAATAGTAAAAGCATCGGTTAGAGGATTATTTGGATTGATCACCACCACCACACTATTTTTTTGTATCTCACTGGGTAATGACTGTTGATAAAAATGTAATTGATAGCCAGCTTTAGACCAAGCTTGTTGGTGTTCTTTATAACCTACTTTAGGTAAATAGGCATGCTTATCTTTGGGTGGAGTTTTATTGAGTTCAGCCACTTTACAATTCCACAGTTCAGGTAATTTTTCAATCAATTGCTGACTGCCAGCTAACGGCCAACAATACTGTGCTTGATAATAGGCTTTAGCTGCATTGACTAAACCTTGCGAAATAGTAGGAAGATCTTGCCATACATGAGTTGGAATATTGGGGATCGGGTAACTAAATGGTGCAATGCCCGTAGACAGATCTACCCACTCTTTCTCCGGGATTTGATACTGCTTTGCGACGCGACTAAGCTGTCCGCCATGTAATATTGCCATTATTCGATTGCACCTTGTTGGATTTCTGTAATGCTATTTTTTAATACTATGTTCTAGGAACGCTATGCTTCAAAACTGTACTTTCACTAACGAGTATTTTTATTGATTGCACTTATGACTCTATCCTAAAGTTGAATTTAGAGACAATATTCATAAATAAAAACAATAAGTAACCAAGCCATAACCGCCTGTTTGACAAGACTTAAGCTAGCTTTAATATGTTTACTATTAACAGTTTCACCTTGCCCTAACAGGGGAGAATGTACTACTTTTCCAAAATAAACCGCAGAACCGCCCAAACATACATTAAGTAGCGTTGCACCTGATGCCATTACCCAACCACCGTTATGGCTTTTGTAGGATAAACTTTGGCGATAGGCATTGACCATCACTTGCTTACTTAGACTAATGTTTTTAATGATATTGCTAGTTTTCATTAAAGCAATGACAGCAAATAATAACGTAGTTATTTTAGCGCTCACAAATCCTAAAATATCATCCATACGCGCACTGAACTTACCAAAATAATTAAATTGCTGCGTACGATAACCCCACATTGCATCTAATGTGTTACTTAGGCGATGCACAATGACCAAAGGCGCTCCGCCCAACACAAAATAGATAAGCGTTGCAGTGACACCATCATGACCATTCTCTAACATTGATTCTGTGGTTGCGCGACTAATGGCTTGCTGATCTAACTGGCTGGTATCTCGGCTTACAATATAGGAGCAGAAGTGTTGTGCTTTGGTTAAGTCACCATTCATTAACGGTGTATAAATTTGCATACCGTGCACATTCAAACTATTTAATGCAACGGCCCAATACACAATATAAATGTTAATCAGCACCATCAGGTAAGTCGGCAAAAATAACATTAAAAGACAATATGTTAATGGCACCGGTAAAACCAGTACTAACCAAGCTAATATCCCTGACCAAAAGCGTTGCTTGTCACTGCCTTTATTTAATCTTTTTTCTAATTTTTGAGCTAAATTTCCGAATATAACCAGAGGATGAAAACGATTAGGCTCGCCAATATAATGATCAATGGTCAATGCCATGATCAAAGTAATAAATAACATCATAGCGCTGAGAAAGTACCCGTCTTAATATCGTAACTTAATGCGATTAACTGTGCATTCTGATAGTCATAACCTGTGCTGGTTGCCGGGATAACTGGTGATGCCGTTGTTGATGCCACATGAACTTGCGATTGCTGATCAAAAGCAAACCACTTTGCCATAAAGCAACGTAAGATATCACCATGACTAATAATTAAATTTATCTCATCACTGGATGCTTCAAGCTGTTTAATTAATGTATTTTGAAAACGGGTTAATAACTGTTTTGCACTTTCACCCTGACTTGGTTGGAAATCGGTTATTTGTGAGGTTATTTCTACATAATTAGGATTACTTTTCATTTCACTAACTAACTTCCCCTGCCAATCACCAAAATGACGCTCTTCAAAGCCAACGACTTGTTTAACGGGCAACTGCAAATATTGAGCACAAATATTAGCGGTATCAACGGCACGTCCGAGTGGTGATGTGAGTATTTGCGTAATGTTCAAATCAGCACACTTAACTGCTAACTGTGAGGCTTGCTGTTGACCTGCTTGTGTTAACCCACTATCAAGTTGCCCTTGAATACGTCGCTGTAAATTCCACTCGGTTTGGCCATGACGAGCAAGATAAAAGTTAATTTTATTATTCAATATAAGCTCTTGTATTAGTTAATAAGTATAGCTTGAGGGCTAGCATATTTGGCATTGTAAACTTTAGCATTAGTTAGCTGAATGAATATCAATTAATTAAGGTAACTATTAATCAACGTAAATATTAATTAACGTAAATATTAATTAACGTAACTATTAGTTAAGGCAACTATTAGTTAAGGCAACTATTAATCAATCATAACGCTTACATTTTTAAATTATTTTAGCTTTTAAAGCCTGATAATTTCTGACATAAAAGCTAACCTTTAGTTCACAGAAAGATTAAATCCTGTAAGCGCTAATGCTACTAACTTTCTCATTATTAGCGCCTACAAAATTTACAAATACTGCTTACAGTTACTATTTTCTATGTGCTAGTGCCTCACCTTGTACGCCATTATTAATACGCTCCATCTCTTCGTCCAATAACTCTTGAGGGAATTGGCTCATGAAACAACAACAGATGCCTTCACCAATCATTGTTCTTGGCCCTAACGGATGAGCGATATGTTTGTAAACACCATGACTATGAGGCTCAGGCTCGCTATGGCTGTGCGAATGTTGGTGTAAATGGCTATGCGAATGATCGTGTGAATGACTATGACCATCATGTTTATGAGAGTCGTCATGTGAATGGCTATGGTCGTGAGCATGATCGTGGCTGTGTTCTTTACTGTCGCGATGCTCTTGACTAGACGCTTCTGGATCTTGATATTCAGCATGGTGATGATGAACATCAATTTCACCCGCGGCTAAACGACGTTTAAATATAGCCATTAAATCTTCTTCACTCGATTGTGTATTATCCATGATGTCACGAACACGCACCTCAAAAGCATCGATGACTTTTTCGTGGTCACGTAAGTAAGGTGTATTGATGAATTCAATCCCTGGATTTTCTTTTGCAACTTTATCAACATAACCAGAAATACGTTTGATTAATCGGCCCGTAAATAAGAAATAAGGCGCAACGACAATACGCTTATAATCAAGTTTAACTAGCTTTTCAAGACCGACACCAACCGATGGATAAGTCACGCCAGAATAAACAGTATCTGCCCAACCAAAGCCCATATTCTCACTAACAATACGTGTCAATTTAGCAGCTTCAGCATTCGCTTGTGTGTCCGATGTACCACGCCCAACCACAACTAACATAGTATCGTATAATTCAGCGGGAGGATTATTCGCATCTAACCCTAATGACTCATAAATACGTGCTTGAAATGCATTAATCATAGGCTCTTGTAAACCTAATTCTTTACCGTAACTAACTTGCAAACCTTCATTTTTGTCTTCAAAGGTTGTTAATACTGAAGGAATATCATTTTTTGCATGAGTAGCCGCAAATAACATACCTGGTACGGCATAAATATGTTCAACACCTTGATCGATCAGGTTATTTAATCCCATATGAATATTAGGTGCTGAGTATTCTAAAAAACCGTATTCAACTGGTAGGTCTGGAAAACGTTTTTTTAGTCCTTCAGCAACCAATGAAAATTCCATTTCGGCGTCTTTATCACGGCTACCGTGACCACATACCATGATGCCTTTTTTTACTGCTTTATTAGTCATTTTAAATCTCTTTCTTATTTTGATTTGAGTATTTTTCACGCTATTTTCGATATTCTAATTAACTGCTCTTTATTTTTTATTTAAGCTTAACAATATTAAGTATTAATGCTTTTTCATTCGCTCGCGGAGCATGACACGAGTGTAAACATTCCATTTAAACGTCTATCTTTTAAATTTTGAAAACGTTTAAGGCTTTTCAGGCTTTTCAGGCTTTTCAGGCCAGGTATTCTCAAACAAAAAAGTTTCAATTTCAGCGGCCTGAGCCCAATTTTGTTCAATCAGCATAGGTTTTTCATAAAATTTTTCAACATGACCGATACACAAGATTGCGATCGGTCGGCTATCTGTCGGCATATTAAGCAAAGCAGCTAATTGAATTGGGTCAAATAATGAGACCCAACCAAGGCCAATGCCTTCAGCACGAGCCGCTAGCCATATATTTTGAATAGCGCAAGAGACTGAAGCCAAGTCCATATCTGGCATGGTACGACGACCAAATACATGCTTTTCTCGACCTTCGGGCAGGGCCACAATGATCAATTCGGCACATTCTGAAATGCCTTCCACTTTGAGCTTTAAAAAATCACTTTTACGTTGATTTAATAGGTCAGCAGTTATATTACGCTCTGTTTCTACTAGCGTTTTTATCGATGTTTTTAGTTTATTATCCGTAATACGAATAAACCGCCAAGGTTGCATTAAACCAACGCTCGGTGCTTGGTTTGCGACGGTTAACAAGCGTGTTAATAAACCTTGTTCAAGTGGTTGATTATTAAAGTGACGCATATCGCGACGCTCTTTAATTACTTTATAAATAGCCTGCTTTTCACTGTCTTTATAACTATGCAGACTCTTCATGATTTACTCTCTTGCATTTCATCACACTGTAATAACAGATCTTGTAGTTTTTCTCGGTAGGCATCGGGTGCTTGCCACAAACCACGTTGCGCCGCTTCCATTAAACGTTCAACCATTTCTTCCAAAATTTGCGGATTATTATCTTTCAAAAACTGCTGATTAACGTCATCAAAGAGCAAGGTATCAGTGACTTGCTGATATTGATAATCCGCAATCAAGTCAGTCGTTGCATCATAGGCAAAAAGATAATCCACAGTTGCTCCCATTTCAAAAGCACCTTTATAACCATGTTCACGCATACCTTCAATCCATTTAGGATTTAAAACACGTGAACGTATAACTCGATTCAATTCTTCCTTCAAAGTACGAATAACCGGCTTACTTGGATTACTATGGTCACTGTGATAAATAGTCGGCGCTTTACCAGAGTAAACCTGTGCGGCGTTACTCATGCCTCCTTGGAACTGATAATAATCATCGGAATCTAATAAATCATGCTCTCTGTTATCTTGATTTTGCACCACAACTTCAATATTGCTGAGTTGATGTAAAAAAGCGTCTTTAGCTTGTACGCCATCTTTTTCACTATTGCCGTAGGCGTACCCCCCCCAATTTAAATAGGCTTCTGCTAAGTCGCTTTTTTGTTCCCAGCAACGTTCATCAATTAAACCTTGTAACCCTGCGCCATAGGCACCAGGTTTAGATCCAAACACGCGATAACTGGCTTCACGTTTAGCTTCGCTAATTGTCATACCATCAGCGATTAGCTGCGCTTCACGTTGTTTAATATTTTGTTTAATGAGATTACTATTTCCCGGTTCATTGAGTTCACTAATCGCGACGACTGCTGCATCAAAAAGTGCCATGACATTAGCAAAAGCATCACGGAAAAAGCCAGATACACGCAGCGTCACATCGACTCTTGGACGATTCAATAGTTGAAATGGGATAATTTCAAAATCAACCACTCGGTTACTAGCTTGAGCCCAGATAGGTTTTACGCCCATCAGCGCAAAGGCTTGAGCAATATCATCACCGCCTGTACGCATAGTGGCGGTTCCCCACACCGATAAACCAAGTTGTTTAGGGTAATCACCCTGTTCTTGTAAATGTCGATGAATTAACGCTTGCGCCGATTCTTGCCCTAATACCCAAGCGGCTTTTGACGGGATAGCACGATTATCAACGGAGTAGAAATTTCTACCTGTTGGTAAGGTATCTAAGCGGCCACGGGTTGGTGCGCCACTTGGCCCTGCTTCAATAAATTTCCCATCTAACCCGTCAATAATCGCACTTAATTCATTTTCAACACTTTGATTTAGTGCCGTTTGAATTGTTGATTGTGCATATACCAATAATGCTTGTGTTGCTGGGTAATGATTAAGCTCAATGAGGTCGTTATCGTTAAGTAAAAAGTGCTCAACCCATTCTAACGCCAACAATTCTAAGCGCTCACGAGTATCAGCATGGGTTCGCCATAGAGTTTCACTAACATTCGCTAACAATTCAGGTTTTTCGCCACACCATTGTTCACGAGTAGCTTCTAAAGGGTCAAAAGGTTGGCCCTCTGCCATCAGTGAAAAATCGCTCACCAAGCAATGTAAAACACCTTGATTAATCGCACCTTCTCCACGCGGTAAACGCAATAAAGCAATTAAGGTATTAGCGACTTTATGCGGCTCAGGCAGTTGCCCGAGAATATGCAAACCATGGCGGATCTGCGCTTCTTTGATATCACAGAGATAAGTATCTAACTCTTCTAATACTTGGTTATCATCTTCTCGAGCAGCGGCATTTAATTCATCTAAAATATTGGTTTCTTGTACTTTTGCTAAAATTTGCTCGCGTAACCAGACTTCGCGGCGCAGATCTAAACCTTGAGCTTGGTAATACTCATCCACCAGCCCTTCTAATTCAGCCAGTTCACCATAGGTTTCTGCACGTGTCATCGGTGGCATTAAGTGGTCAATAATAACCGCTTGAGTACGTCGTTTCGCTTGTGCTCCTTCGCCGGGATCATTAACAATAAAAGGATAAAAGTGCGGCATAGGACCTAATACGGCATCTGGCCAACATTCATTAGAAAGCGCGAGCCCTTTGCCCGGTAGCCATTCTAAATTTCCATGTTTACCCACATGAATCACCGCATTCACTTGATAAGTAAATCGTAACCAAAAGTAGAACGCTAAATAATTATGTGGCGGCACTAAATCAGGGTCGTGATAGTTTGCTAATAGGTCGATATTAAAACCACGTGCAGGTTGAATACCGAGAAAGGTTTCACCTAAGCGAATACCTGAAATCATTAAACGTCCATCACGACATTTAATATCGTCTTCGGGTTTACCCCAACGTTCTATAATGGCTTGCTGGCTGGCTAACGGTAAATCTGCAAAGGCTTTTTTGTAATCACTTAAAGACAAGCTCTGCCAACAGGCTAAATGATGTAATGTATTGGGATTGTTGGTCACTGATTCTAATAAAGTTTCAATCAGTTTGTTGCCGTTTTCAGGTACGCTATCAATAGGATAATCTGCGTCCTTTAAGGCATTTAATATATTCACTGTAGAATTGGGCGTATCTAATCCTACACCATTACCAATACGGCCATCTTTGGTCGGATAGTTAGCTAAAATCAGCGCAATTCGTTTATCTTTATTATCGGTTTGAGAGAGCTGAATATATTTTTTAGCCAACTCAATGACAAACTGAGCACGCTCTGAATGTAATTGATATTGGACTAATGATATTTGAGTTGTCTGATCAAAAAAGGCTTCGGTTTTAAAGCTGATAGCACGGGTTAATACTTTGCCATCCATTTCCGGTAAGACCACTTGCATGGCGATATCACGGCTGCGTAGGCCTTGTTTATAATCAGTCCAATCTTGTAGAGTACTGCTTGAAAGCACTAGTTGTAGAATGGGGATATCAACAGCAAATAAACGCTTAAAGCTATTCGGCTGTGAACTTAAACCCGGGCTACTAACCGTATTTGCGGCAAAACCAGTACTGTTGAGTATTAAACGACAATCGTGTTCCACTAATAATTCATTAACGACACGCATGGCTTGTTCATCTTTTAACGAACTAATCACTATTGGTAACGGGTTTAAATCACTTGACACCATCAGATCAATAAATTGGTCAAACATCTCGCAGTTAGCAGATTGTAAGTGGCTACGATAAAAAATTAACGCCACCGTTTTTTGTTCAGCTTGCCAGTTAGCTTGAATTTGTTGTTGATTATAGAACTGCGCCACGGGTAAAAATACCGCCTCATTGCATTCAACATTTAACTCAAAATATAACTGATTTAAATAAGCAAAAAGTTGTGCGCTGTTATCAAGCCCACCACTGCGTAAATAACGCCACACTTGATATTGCGTCTTCTCAGGCACGGTTGATAATTCAATTAACTCAGGGTCAACATTATCATCGCCGGGTACCAAAATAAGGGTGCGATTGGGTTTTGCTTTTGACCAACGAAGTAATCCTTCCACGCCATACTGCCAATAAGCTTTGCCACCTAATAGCGACACCACCACGACCTCTGCTTGCTCTAGCACTTTATCTTCATAAAGGTCAAAAGCAGCAGGTTTTAATAAGTTAGTCCAATTAACCAAACGCGTTTCAACAAGCCTATGCACAACATAGGCTTGTTTAAAGCCCGCTGACAAAGCAGTTAATTGGCTATCGGCGGCACTAAATACAACCAAAGGCGCAGGCGATTGCGCTAAATCAACAATGCCTTCTTGTTCAACAAATCCACCCGGTTGTGCCGCTAATAAATGCATTGCGTATTAAACCTCAGCGCTTTTTAAAATAGCGATAACCGCAGCTTCATCTAAGCCTTTACCGATTAATACTAATTCGGTTTTTTGGCTTTCATCGGCTTCCCATAAACGATCAAAATGAACTTCTAAACGTTTACCAACAGCCTGTAACACTTGACGCATTGGTTTATTTTCAACTGCCGCAAACCCTTTAATACGGAATAAGTTAAATTCGTTTAATAGCTTTTCAACACTTAGTTTCAGTTTATCGGCATCAACCGTCCCCAAGCTGATCACCATTGAATCAAAATGGTCATGTGCGTGATCATGATGGGCACCATGAGCATGATGATGGTCGTGATGGTTATGTACTTTATCAATGGTTTTTTCAGTGCCAGCATTAATACCAATTAATACTTCAAGTGGCACATCACCATTGTTGATATAAGCTGTTTTAACTGAACTTGGTACGCGTTTTTCTATTACCGCCTTAACGCGCGCTTGCTCTTCTTCGTTTAATAAATCACTTTTACTCACGACCACTAAATCAGCAGAGTTAAGTTGATCATCTAACAACTCTTGTAAACTTGGGTCGTGATCTAAACTTTCATCTAGTGCTCGTTGCTCTTTTACTTTATCTTCATCATCGGCAAAACGGCCAGCGGCAATCGCAGGGCCATCAACTAATGTAATAACTGCATCTACGGTGCAATATTCTTTGATACCCGGCCAGTTGAATGCTTGTACTAACGGCTTAGGTAACGCAAGACCTGATGTTTCAATTAGAATATGGTCAATTTGATCACGACGAGCCACTAGTTTTTCCATCACAGGTAAGAACTCTTCTTCTACCGTACAACAGATACAACCATTAGCGAGTTCGTAAATACCGTCATCTCCACCGACTAATACCGCAGCTTCATCTTCACACTCTAGCGGACAGCTACGTAACAGTTCTGAATCGATATCTAACTCACCAAACTCATTCATGATCACGGCAATACGTTTGCCTTTGGCTTTTTTAAGCAAGTTAGCTAATAAAGTAGTTTTACCGCTTCCAAGAAAACCCGTTACAACGGTAGTTGGAATTTTGTTTAACGACATGTTATTTATTGTTGACATCTTTAGCCTCTAATTCTTCAATAGAAAGTGTATTTTTACGACGACGGAAAATATTCGGTTTATCTTTTTTATACAAGTATGAATCTTCAAAATTGGTGGTATCTAATACATGGCCAACCAGAATCAATGCCGTTAATTTGAAGCCTTTCGCTTCTACTTTTTCCGCAATATCCGCTAATGTGCCCGTGACTTTATCTTGGTCAGGCCAAGAACTACGATAACAAACAGCCACAGGACAATCTTCACCGTAATGCGGAATTAACTCGGCCACGATTTTACGGATCTTAGTAATACCTAAATGAATCGCTAAAGTTGCACCACTTTGTGCTAATTGCGGTAAACGCTCACGTTCTGGGAAAGGTGTTTTACCTTCATAACGAGTCATGATAACTGTTTGTGATACACCCGATAATGTTAACTCTTTTCCTAAATACGCAGCAGATGCAGCCGTCGCACTCACTCCCGGAATAACTTCATAATCAATCCCATGTTTTTCTAAACGACGGATCTGTTCAGCTATCGCGCCATATAAGGCAGGATCACCACATTGTAAACGTGCTACATCTTTACCTGCTTTTGAAGCTTCAACAAAATACGCTTCCATCTCATCAAGGTTGATCTTGGCAGTATCAACAATCAACTCAGCACTGTCTTCAACATCTTGTAATGTTTGACGGGGAATTAACGATCCTGCATACAAAACGACTGGACACTGTTTTAACAAGCGTGCCCCTTTAATCGTCATTAATTCAGGATCACCCGGCCCTGCGCCAATAAAATAAACTTTCATGTAGAATCCTTCTTAATTAATACTTTTAGCTTTTAATTGTTACTTTTAACTCACTATCACAAAATAAATTATGGCTAAGCAATTCACGCTAGTTCAAGGCGAAAGCACGGAGCTTGGTTTACCAAGTGAGTACTTTCAACGCAGAAATCGCTTGAAATGCAAGGCTATAATTCATTTTGTAAGCGCAGAGCTCAGCTTCTAAGTGAGCACTTTTAACGCAGAAATTGTTCGTAGAGCAACGCTATTAGCTATAATTTTTTCTTGTAGCCTCGGGGTGTGTACACCCAATGTTTATCGCCGTTGATGATATGGCGAGACTCACTATTACCCACACTTACCAAAGTAAACATATCAACGTCTTTAGCATCGAGTTCATCTAAACAAATAATTCGGATAGTTTCATCTTCACGGGTCAATTGGCGACCTAATAAAACTGGGGTTGAAGCAGGACGATATTTTAATAATACGTCGCGTGCATGGTTAAGCTGCCAATCACGTTTTTTCGACACAGGGTTATAGAATGAAATAACAAAATCCCCTTCACCTGCGCTATGAATTCGTTTATTAATGGTTTCCCACGGAGTCAATAAGTCCGATAAGCTGACAGTACAAAAGTCATGGCCTAACATAGCGCCAATGCGGCTTGCACCAGCTTGCATTGCCGAAACCCCCGGCACTACGTCGATTTCAACATCTAACCATTCAGGATGTTCTTCTAATCCTTGAAGTTGTCTATCTAACAATTCAAACACTAAAGTCGCCATAGCATAGATACCAATATCACCACTTGAAATAAGAGAGGTAGTTTTGCCGCTAGCTGCTAAATCTAATGCTAAACGAGCACGACCAATCTCTTCCCCTAAAGGTAAATCATGGTGTACTTTGTTATTACAAGGTGCCCCTAACAAGTCTAAATAAAGTCCATAAGCGACTAAATCAGTACTTTGCTGAACCGCTTTTAATGCTTTTGGCGCCACTAAATCAGCATTTCCCGGTCCCATACCGACAACAAAAAGTTGTTTTTTAAAACTCATTTTATTTCCTAGTTTTTAATTATCTACAGGCTATAACTTCTGGCAATAGCGCAGGTAGCTTGTTTATTTTTATGTTTATTAAGCAGTAATTCACTACCATTATTGGTTAACTGTTGAGCCTTATATAGAGCAGCAGACTCTGCCACGCCATATACGCCAACGGTTTTTAAAATATAATCTGACTTAGTAGAAAGACGATCTTCCATCAAGCTTAAGGTCTTAGCATCAAAGGTTACATATGGTTTTTGTAAGGTATTGGCTAACGCAATTAAACCAACTTCATCACTTTTAATATCAATGCTTGTAATAGCACTAATGTCATTAATGGTAAGCCCAGCTTTACCTAAACATTCCTCTAATAAACCCAGTAAAACCTGCTCTGGACAATGGCGCTCACACCCCATACCAACCACATATTTAGGTTTTAAGTAGCTATTAGCGGTGGTTAATACTAATTGGTTTTGCAGCAACTCAGTGACTTGTCTTGCTAACTCATTAGCACCACCTTCGTGTCCTGATAAAAGCGGGATCACAAACTGCCCTTGTTCATCTAACACCAAAACAGCAGGATCGCTATATTTATCATTTATTACCGGTGCTAGGGTTCGCATCACAATGCCAGTGGCACAGATAAAAATAAGTGTTTCACCCTTTGTAAAGTAGCCTTGTACAACATCCTTAAAAGGCGCAGGTTTAAAGCAAACGTCACTGTTTATTGGTGTCGAAGCGCTATTTAAAAGGTACTGTAAACGCCTTGCTAACTGTTGCCCGACTTTCGTTAAACAGATAATTCGAATCACGCGGTGAGTTCCTCTCTGGTGATCACAAATAAAGAGAAGTAAGGCCCTGCGACATTGTCTAGCTGATTTAAATCTCGAATTATTTTCTGTTGGTCCCGACTGATATATTCCAAATAGTTAGCATCATCAAATCGCTGAGTCTCTTTCAACAAAGCAATTAACCGCGGACGTTCAATTCCCGCTTTCATGATAACGACGGCATCATGATCTAATAATGCAGCTTTAATTTTTGCATCACTATGGCGCCCAGTGATCACCGCAAAAGATTGTTTTAATACAGTTAACGGAATTTGTAATTCAGCCGTCGCAGCAACAAAGGCAGGTACCCCAGGAATGACTTGTGACGGGTACTGACTTTCCAAGCGTTCTAATAGATAAGTGAAAGATCCAAAGAACAAAGGATCACCTTCACATAAAAACACCACGGTTTTACCTTGTTTCAGATGTACTTGTATCTGCGCAATGGCTTTGTCATAGGCTAAGTTTGCAGCCACTCGCTGACGCGACATTGCAAAACGAATACCTAAATGTAGCTGTTGTTTAATTG
Source organism: Vibrio sp. 1-Bac 57 (assembly GCF_037546855.1). NCBI lineage: Bacteria > Pseudomonadati > Pseudomonadota > Gammaproteobacteria > Vibrionales > Vibrionaceae > Vibrio > Vibrio sp. 1-Bac 57. The sequence goes on from NZ_JALAAC010000016.1 coordinate 44,038, forward strand.
GTTTTTTGAGAGCTTCAACTGCGATATCAAGTGATTGCGACTGCCCAGCCTCATTTTCTAAATAACACACAACATCGGCAGCTTGAATGGCTCGATACGCTTTTAATGTTAATAACTCAGGGTCACCAGGGCCTACACCTACACCAATAAAAGTGCCACTTTGTAACGCTAATACCACTTTATTGTTCCTTTTCTTGGTTTTGCTGAGTATTTTTAGTGAAACTAAATAAACTAACACTTAAAGCAGGTTTATAAGCGAGTTGACCGCCTAAGGTTCTACTTTTGTTTACAGCCACTTGTAGTGTTTCAAGTTCACTATCGGCAACCTTGTCGCGAATGCTATAAAAATCGAATAACTGCGATTTAGTTCTTTCCATCACTGCCGAAACAACTATTTGACCACCCTCAGGTAATTTCTCCCAAAGCATTTCAAGTAGCATTGGTAATGCACCATCACTGCCACCGATAAATATTTTGTTTGCTGCAGGCTGTTCAGAAAAAGGAGGCTCTGAAAGGGCTTCAGGTGCACGCCCGAACTGTGTTATTAAGTTATTAACGACACCAAATTTTTGTTGGTTTTGTAATAAACAATCAAAGCGAGCTTGATTATGTTCGATGGCATATATTTTTGCCTGTGGTTGCCAATAGGCTAATTCAACGGCAACGCCACCACATCCAGCACCGATATCCCAAATTGTGTCATTTTTACTTGGTTGTAATAATGACAATATAGCTAAACGTACTTCACGCTTACTGATCATGCCTTTACTACCTAATTCACCGGTTTCAAAATCAGTATCTTTAATGCCTGGAAATTCCGGCAAATAACCTTTATTTGCACCACAAATAACAAAGGAAACATGTAAAGCATCGAAGTTTTGTAGATTGCCCTCAGATTCAGCGGTTAATAATTCAGAGACGCTAAAACGTGATATTTTTTGTTGGCTATACCCTAAACGTTCACACACTATGATCTCTGCTTGTGTAAATCCTGTTTGTTCACAAATGGCTGCGATGTGCTGTGGCATACTGTCTTTATCAGTCAATAGTAATAATGTTTGCTGTGCCTTTAATTCTACTTTCAGTTTTGCTAAAGGACGACCATGTAAACTCACTACATTAACATCTTGCTGTGCTATCGACAGGCTATGACAAGCTTGGGTAATACTAGAAACTGCAGGGAAAAAACGCACTGCGGCATCGTGAAAGTTCTTGCTGATCCAAGTACCAATACCGTAATAAAGTGGATCACCCGAGCCTAACACTACGACTTTTTGTTCTGTTTCTATTAATGCTTTTAGCTGTTTTAATTTTGGAATAATTTCAGTGCGTGGCGGTAACACCTCGGCTTTTGGTTCAACCTGTTGTTGCTCACCCTCAGTCAGAGCCTCGACCTTAGGCTGAAAGGCTAATTGTTTTTCTAAAGTCAATAATTGACGCTCAGATCCAATCACCAAATCGGCTGACTGTAACGCTAATAAAGCTTGTTCACTGAGCATTGCATTTTCAGTGACACCTAGTCCAATTACAGCTATTTCGCGCGTTGGCTTGTTAGATGCTTTCGCACTGTCTGCAAGCTTAACTGAAAACACATTCATTAACTTTTTAAAGAACCTCATTAATACAACTCTCCTTTGATACAACGTAATAAGGCATTGCAACTTGCACTGGACACCGCACTACCACCTTCGCGTCCTAATAAAGTAATACATTCTATGCCTAACTCTTGGTGAACATCCCATAATGCTTGTTTTGACTCTGCTGCACCAACAAATCCAACCGGCATGCCAATAATTAAGGCGGGTTTGGGTGCGCCTTGGTCAATCATTTCTAATAAACGAAACAATGCTGTCGGTGCATTACCAATCACCACAACACTGCCTTCTAAATAGGGTAACCATGCAGTCAATGCTGCCATGGTTCTGGTTTCGCCAGTTTCTTTTGCCCGCTGTGGCACACCATCTGCGTTTAAAAAGCACAATGGGTCGGTTTTAATCATGCGTTTTGTAATGCCTTGTTTAACCATCTCCACATCACACAAGATTGCCGCCCCTTTTTTCAGCGCATCAATACCTGATTGGCAAGCATGTTCACTTAATCTAACCTGTGCAGCTACGGCGGGGATCCCGACACTGTGCACCACTCGCATCACGACTTGTTGCGCCTGCATTGATAAGTGTTCCAGATCCGTTAAAGCTCTGATTTGGCGAAAACTCTCTTGTTCAATTAATGTTGGATCGTGAATATAGTCAAATTTCATCTTTAGGCTCAATTGCTATGTTATTGAATGTTTTATTTAATGTTTTATTTAATTTTTTATTTAATGTATCGCGGTGTGTGTTGTCAGATCCAGTTGAGAGCAATGACTCTTTTAATAGCGCGATACAACTTGCTGCATTATCAAATTGGTATTGTAAGGGTTGAAGATCTGGACGCTTAAATTGATATACGGGAATACTCGCTGATCTAGCAGCTATAATTTTCGCATAAGTGGCATCTCCACCACTGTTTTTACTGATCACGGCATCAATGTTATAGGTTTGTAGTAACTGCATTTCGTCTTCGAGATGAAACGGACCAATTGCTTTTAACCAAGTCACATTAGCAGGCAATATAATTTTTGCGGGCATTGCAGTACGTAATAAAACTTGTTCAGCTTGAGCAGATAAAGCATCAATCACGTCTTGTGAAACTTGACCTGCGGTAACAAATAAACAACGATGTTGCGCTACTTTTTCAGTCAATGTTGGCCAATCAGAGACTTCAACCCAATTGTCTTGGTCAGTTTTCTGCCATTGCTGGCGATGGAAACGAATCGAAATAATAGACAGTTCAATGCTGACTTGAGCAATCGTATTACTCATGGTTTGTGCAAAGGGGTGAGTCGCATCGATAACATGTGTAATTACATGCTCAGTGACATATTTAGCTAGGCCGCCAAACTGACTGAATCCACCACTAATCGACTCACAAGGCACAGTCGCCTTGCGCACAATGCCTGCAATACTATAAATAACATCAAACCCTAATCGATGTAATTCAGTGGCTAACTTACGTCCATCAGCAGTACCACCAACAACTAATATTCTCACAAATCAACCTTACTTTGAGCGATTATTTGACCTTGAGAATCAAATTTATCTTGATGGCTATTAGCAACAAACAAACCTTTTCTATTAACAGCCCACACTTCCACCTCAATAGATGCGTGAACAATGCTTTTAGCAAACTTTAAAGCGTCAACACACACCACAGTGGCAATATCTAATCCAGCTTCTTTAGTCATATTAAGGACTTGAATAGTCGTATTAGCCGTTAATATTTGTTGTTGCAATTCAGCACTAGCACCTAGATTTTTTGCGATATTCGCTAACTGTTCAAAATCGATACTCGATTGGCGGCTATTAAGATCTAAATGTCCATTCGCCAGCTTAGTTAACTTACCAAAACCGGCACTAATACTGAGTTTTTGAATGCGATTTCCTGATTTAGCGTCGATTTTTTCACGACGCAAATATTTCAACATAGCACCCACAAAATCGCCCATCTCAATCAAGCTCACTTCGTCCATTTGATAGTATTCTTTAATAGCATGTTCGCTGGCAATGCCTGTTGAAGCAGCAAGGTGCGTGAAGTGATTAGCGCGAGCGACATCAATGCCTTGATGAATAGAGGCAATGTAAGCAGCACAAGAATAGGGACGCACAATGCCCGTTGTACCTAAAATGGATAAACCACCAATAATACCTAAGCGGCTATTCATGGTATTGGTTGCGATCTGCTCTCCATTTTCAACCCCCACTGAAACTTCAAAGCCTCCAGCATATTGATAAGCTTGCGCGTAATGCTCAAGATGGCTTGTCATCATTTTACGTGGCACTGGGTTGATTGCAGGTTCACCAATTGCTAGCACTAATCCGTCACGAGTAACCGTACCGACCCCTTCAGCGGCTTTAAACTTAATACCTTGCTCAGGCATTAAACGTAATTCAACAAATAAAGTAGCACCGTGTGTCGCATCAGGGTCATCACCAGCATCTTTAATAGTACTGGTACGTATCCCTTGCTCAATAGATTGATAATTAATGATATCCAGATTAACCACTTCACCACGCGGCAACGTTATCTCAACGCTCGCTGGTTGCTTATTAGCTAATAACGCGCGCACAGCAGCCACACAACAAGCTGTTGCACAACTTCCCGTGGTTAAACCATTACGTAATGGTTGCTCTGTTTCACTCGATTCCGGCCACATAATTCAGGTTACTCTATTGTTGTGCTTGCATTGCAGCTTGCTGCTGAGTCTCTTTGCTAACCGCACTCGTTACAGCTTGGGTATGGTAGTTTTCCCACGCCACTAACTTTTGTTGGTCAACCGCTTGTAATTTACCCATAAAAAGATCCGCAACTAGCGCAGGATTAGAGGGGAAAAATAGATGCAGATAACTTGCGGTTAAATTCTCGCTACGATAAATCGCTTCGCCGGGCGCAGGATGACGTTGACGTTGCCCATAACCGATAGGTTGCATCTGCATAATCGCACGTGATCTATGGTGAGCATGCCCATGAATCTCACCTTCAGGTAGAATCGCTTTTTGCATTCCCTGACAGCCTCGCTTTCCAGACATACTGCCGAAGCCATCTAATAAACCTAGCATTTTATGATGCTTTTGATCCAAATCCACCAGCTCATTTAGGCAATATAAGAAACCACCACATTCCGCTAAGATAGGTTTCCCTGCTTGATTAAATTCAGAAATTTGAGTCTGTAATACGGTGTTTTCAGCTAACTGCGCAGCATACAATTCAGGATAACCACCGGGCAACCATAACGCATCCGCCTCAGGTAAATTATCCCCTTTTAACGGAGAGAAGTAGTGTAATGTCGCGCCCATCTCTTGCAACAAACGCGTATTGGCTTGATAGATAAAACTGAATGCAAGATCCTGTGCAATAGCAATCTTTTTACCTGCCAATAATGGCTCAACTTTTGGTTGTGCAGCTGAATAAAAATCGACACTTTTTGGTAATGCTAATAATGGACTATTGGCATCTGCACGTTTTACTCCGTCCACTAACCATTCGCATCCTAAGGTAAACTTAGTTTCTAACTCATCAAATACTTCGCTTGCTTGCACTAGACCTAAATGACGTTCAGGTAATGCCACTTCAGGATCTTTTTTAAGACAAGCTAACAGAGGTAATTGTTCTCCTAATGCGTCCCTTATTAATTGTGCATGGCGTTCACTGCTACAATTGTTTGCAATCAAACCATGGCAAGTATAATCATCGCGAAAGTTGGCTAAGCCGATTGCTACCGCTGCCGCCGTTTGTGCCATGCCTTTTACATCCATCACAATAGCGACCGGTATATTAAAACGCGCCGCTAAATCTGCGCTTGATGGTTCGCCGTCAAACAGGCCCATGGCACCTTCAACTAAAATAAGATCCGCTTCGGAGGCTGCTTCAAAGAGTTTTTGCTGACAATAGTGTTCACCTGCCATCCACATGTCTAACTGTTCAACATGTGCACGTGAAGCTTGCGCTAAAATTTGCGGGTCCAGGTAATCAGGTCCAGTTTTGAATACACGCACTTTTTTGCCTTGCTCAGTAAAATAACGCGCCATCGCTGAAGTGATGGTAGTTTTACCTTGGCCTGATGCTGGTGCGGCTAAAAATAGCGCCGGACAACTTGCTTTTTTTATCATCGACTTTATCTCTTCCTGTTTTAGGCTGTCACTTTTTTAGGCTATCGCTTTGTTTTAAGCTGTCACCGCAAAATATTGTGCATTAAGCTGCTGTGCTAATATTTTGCCACGGCCACGCTTGATCTGCGCTTTTTCAATATCAATTAATAAAGTGGGAACATTTAGTTTTAAATCATCGATATCCACACGACTTCGACCATCGGTGATCAAGTAACAAAAAAGTGATAATTCTGGATATTGTTGCGTCAGTTGTTTAATGCTGTGTGATGCTTTTTCTAGAATTAGTCGCAAGGGCGTCCCACCTAGTGCAGTGATATCATCTAATAAGCGAGTGACATGTTTAGGTGCTCGTCCTGCTTTAATGATGGTTTCAACTTGGTTATTACCAAATCCTAACAAGCTGATTTTATCACGCTGTAGATAAGCATTATCAGTAATATTCATCACCACCGATTTTGCGATCGACGATAAGCTCTCACTTAACGTTGATGCTGAAGTATCCAATAGAATCAAATGTAAGTTTTGTTCGCCAGTGTCTACTTTTTTAAAGGAAAATTGCGCTGGCGGCCATTGCCCTAAACTATTTGCTAAGGTTTTAAACCAATCGGGTTTATGACTATTTATGGGAGATTTTTTCTCACCTTTTGTAGTATCTCCTTGCTTGTTTTTACTATATTGTTCAGTTAACAAACTGGGTTTAAACGGTGCTTGTAAAACACTTTTTTCTAATTTTGGTAATGCGATATGAGCTATAGTATTCGTTTTTTGAGCTTCTCCCGATTGAGCGGGCATTGCCCCCCATTCTCCAGAATTACCTTGACTACCACCCTCATTATTAGAATCATTAGCTGGATCAGGATTATTGCTCGAATTAGAATTTAGTGCATCTTGCTCATTTTTTTGCTGTGGAGCTTGAGGGCGAGAAAAACCACCACTATTATCGCTCGCAGATGTTTTTTTATTATCCGATGTTGGTGGGTTCTCTGGCATTCCTGAAGGCGGAGGTGAGCCACCATGTTGCATACGATGTGATAAAACAAGGGGCGCAACCTGTGCGATATCATCAAAACTAACCGCTTTTCGGCCACACCATGCAGCATGGGTTAAGCTCGCATGATGCATCATGATATCCGCACGTAAACCATCAACATTAGCTTGTTGGCAACGCGTAGCTATCTCGATTAAACAATCATCGCTACATTGCACACTGGACAGTAATTTCTGCGCATCGCTTATTTGTTGTTGTAAAAAAATCTGCTCAGTTTGGTAATCGTCACAGAAAGCAATTTTATCAAGCTCAAAGCGTTGTCGTGTTTTAACGATATTAACACGCTCATTAATACTATAAGCATTGTCTAATTCAACCATCAAACCAAAACGATCTTTTAATTGTGGGCGTAATTCACCCTCATCTGGGTTCATGGTGCCAATTAAAGTAAAACGCGCATCATGGCGGTGACTAATACCATCACGCTCGACAACATTAACGCCGCTACTAGCAACATCTAATAATTGATCAACTAAATGATCCGGCAATAAATTAACTTCATCCACATACAATATGCCATTATGTGCTTTTTTTAATAACCCAGGTGAGAATTTAACTTGTTTGTCTTTTAGTACATGGTCCAAGTCCAATGTACCTATCAACATCTCTTCACTCGCCCCTAAGGGTAAGGTGACAAATTCTGGAGTCTGTCCATCTTTAACCGGCAATAGGTCTGACACAGCGCGAGCTAGCGTTGATTTTGCACAACCACGCGGGCCTGAAATTAACACACCACCAATCAATGGGTTAACCGTGGCTAATAATAACGCCAGTTTAAACAAGGGCTGCCCCTGCACCGCACTAAAAGGAAATATAGCTTGTTGTGATTGCTCAATATAATTATGTGTGTGGCTGTTCATTTTCTTCTATCTCCTATGCACTAAGCCACAGCGACCGTTGATTTTGATGGTTCGGTTAACAATCCATCTTGTAAATGTAATTGTCTGGTTCCTAATTGTTCTGAAAAGGCTCTATCATGGGAAATAATAATCATCGCTTGTGGTAACCCTTGCAACACATTTAAAAGACGCATTTTTGCTTTTTCATCTAAAGCATTAGTTGGCTCATCTAAAATCAACACCTGCGGCTCCATCACCAATACACTGGCTAAAGTAATCATTCGCTTCTCGCCTCCAGAAAGTTGATGGGTAATACGAGATTCAAAACCTTGCATACCTAACTTTTTCAACGTCTGTAATGATTTATCGATCGCTTGTTGCTTAGTAAAACCTAAATTCAGAGGCCCAAACATGACATCTTCCAATACCGTTGGACAGAACAATTGATCATCGGGGTCTTGAAAGAGTAAGCCTGCTCTAGCGCGTAGTTGATTGAACTGCTTTTCTGTTTTACAAGGTTCACCAAAACCAATAATGTCACCTTGTTTGGCTTTTTTTAGACCGACGATTAAATGTAATAATGTAGTTTTTCCGGCGCCGTTATCACCATTGATTACAACACGTTCATTACTGTGTAAGGTAAAGTTAATACTTTTTAATACCGCCCCACGTCTTGGGTAAGCATAACTGAGATTTTCTATTTTAATCAGTGGATTATTTGAATAAGTCATCAATATTGAGCCCTATTAACAGTATTAAGAAACACATAACACACACGCCAAAAATAATATCTATACGGCCCATTTTCATATCATCGTTAAGGTAATAACGACCGCAAAATCCGCGGCACTTCATGGCATCGGATATACGTTCGGCACGCTCCACAGAACGGATCAGTAACATGCCAAATAGATAACCAATACTTTTCCAAGTATGTCGATTGGTACGCAATACAAAAGCACGTGCTTGCATTGCACGGCGCATTTTTTTGTATTCTTGGCTGATCACATCTAAATAACGCACCATAAATAACATAAGATGAACTAATTTATCAGGTACTTTCAAGTGGGCTAAGGCATGCCCTAATGTTGAAGCGCTCATGGTCGCGACTAAAGAGAACAAAACCAATAACACCGCATTCGCTTTAATAGTGATTAATAACGCATGCGATAAACCTTGCCAACTAGCAGCTAAACCAAATACGCTAAACATCACATCACCAGGCGTGGTAAAAGGCAAAATACAGATCAGTGTAAGCATAAATAAATCCATCGCAATCACACGTCTTAATGTGCGCTTTATATTAAGTTTGCTTGATTTTACTAATACAAAAGCAGCGATTAACCCTAACAACGTAGGAGCAAATTGACTACTAAGCACCACCACTAGCGCAAATAACCCAGAGCAAAGCACACGCACTCTAGCGTCAATAGCATCGATCCAGGATGCTTGATGTTTTAGTGCTTGTCCTGACCATGACGTCAAACTATGCTCTAGCCCCTGTGACATTATTTTTTAGCCTTTAATCTACGTTCACGTAAAAGAGCGACTACCCCGAGCAAACCAAAGATATAACCAATTCCACCAATAATATCGCGAATACCTGATTTTTCTTTTAAAGCTTGTATCTCTTTACGCAGCGGTTTTATCTGTTTGGCAATCGCTTTCTCTAACATCAATGCGGTTATTTGATTGTTAGTGACAATTTGCGGATCCACTTTTTTAGTTGTCTGATTCGCAGATGACACAGGATCAGCATTTAATGTCGTTGATGAATCCAAACTATCTGGTAACTCTTCTGCGGGTAATTGCATTTTCAAAGTATGCCCTGCGCCCATATTAATCTCAAAGACATGGGTAATACGTTTTTTAGCCGTAAATACAAAATAGCCTTGATCATCGGTGACTACTTCACCCAATGGTATACCGGAAACATCAGAGACTTTAACCACTGTGCCAGCATTTGCCATGGCACCATTTGAAAATCCAGCTTCACCTTCAATATCAAATCCATTAACGTAAACCCCACCGACTACATTGTGCGCTAAAGCTGGGCTTGTAAAGGACAATAAAAAAGACATCAAAATAAATAATGAATAAAGGGCTTTCATTAACTTTTTTCCTTAGTAATAAACTCTGGTTTCACCGTATGAATTAAATATACCGCGGCATAGGAAACAAAGCCTTCCACTATCATAATAGGAATATGTGCGGGTAATACCGCTTTTGCCGCTAATACAAATGATTCCCCCGATAATGCTAAAGAGAAAGCAACCATCACCGAGGTAATAATAATCGCCCCTGCCCCGCCAATCGCGCCCCAAATAGCCGCGACTTTAGCACTTTCATGACGTATGCCTTTATAACAAAGGTAATAAATAATTACCGCAGGTAAAGCAATATTGACGGTATTAACACCTAATACCAATAAACCACCAAAGCCAAAGAAAATAACCTGTAATAACAAGGCTACCAATAATGCAGGGAAGGCAACCCAACCGAGAATAATACCCAACAAACCATTCATAATTAAATGCACACTAGAAAAGCCGAGGGGTAGATGAATATAAGAAGCAATAAAAAATACAGAAGCCAATACACCTACCAATGGTAAATGGTCATAGTCCATTTTTTTAAGGCCAATAAAAACACCTACAACCGCTAACACTGCACCACTTACTAATACCGGTACTGAAAGAGCACCATCGACAATATGCATAATTTATCCGTTTTAAATAACCGCTACCCGCTCCAAGCTTAAACTATTTGAATATTCAAATATCAAGCAAGGGTAACGGTAATGCTTGAACTAAGGAAGCTTAGTCGCCTGTGCCCATATAACTGCATCTTGAGAAAGAGTTTTGCCTTTATACATTTTATCTTCTCCTATGCCTAATGCGGCAAATCCCCACTGCCCTGCTTTTAATAATGAAAAGTGGAAAGTTCCATTGGCATCAGCATAGATAGTTTGTGTTACAAAAATATCTGAAGGGGGAGTCATGATAGGCTCTTTTGCAAAGTGATTATTTTGCATATTCGGCACATAATTAATAAATTCAACTTCCACAGCCGCAAATGGTACAGGTTGTCCTTTAGACTTTACAACGGCACTAAAAATACCACCTTCATAAATCGCATAGGGTTTTGTCAGCGGTACGATCTCAGCGGTTAGTCCCAAATCTTTATTCCAATCGGTTGGTAGGTTACCCACATTAACAATAGTTTTAGTGATCTGCTGGATATAAGTATCTTCTTCCGCTTCAAAATACGGCGATGGTTGTGCAATAAACACATAATCACCTAAACCACGTAACTTAACGTCGGCTTGATAAGCATGACCTTTATCAACCGCGCTCTGCCATTCAATATCCTTTACCGTATCGATCAGGTCAGTTTTTTTACCTTTTTTAATCATATAAAATGCTTCAGGTTTGTCGACCGCCATAACGTGACCACTTGCAGCGGGATGAGTGAAGGGCATTTTAAAGCTAATTTCGCCACCTTTTGCATGTAACAACTCAGGCGTATAAAGCATTTGGAAGTGCGCATTGGCTGACAATGAAGCCATACAGCTTAAGGCAATTAAGAATGGGCTAGAAAATTGTTTTAGTTTTTTAAAAATTAACACAGAAAAATCTCCGTCTGATTAATGAACAGGCGAAGTTGTGGAGGAGATGGTACACCTTTAATAAGAACAAATAACCTCAGCTATCTTCTTAACAAAAACAAACCAGCCGGTGAAGCCCTCCGCAACACCACGGTACTTGCTTCAACAACAAGTAGCATCCAAAGGTTTGGTATCCGGGCTTAACAATAATAAATTAATATTGTTTTACCGTTGCGGGGGCAGCCTTGGCATTTAACCAAGTTCCCAAACATCTACGCTGTACAAAACATAAATGCATAGTTTTTAAGACTATATCCAGAGGAGCGCGAACAATAACTTGATACAGGTCAAACAGTCAATATAAAGCCTATGTTTTATGCTTAATAATACGAGTGTTGGCATCACCAGACACTTCACCTGTGTTTTTTGATCAACACCTTTGTATCGTAAAATTTCTTATCATCGGAAATATCCGTGATAAATGAAACAGAGGCCACGGTATAAAAACAAACATGTGTGACGAAAAAATTTACACATTAAAATATAGAACATACAGAAAATCAGTAAGAGACTGAATTAAAAAACATTTTCATACTGGCATGATTACTGCTTTACCATAGAAAATATACTCAACATTGATTAATCACTAATGAGTATTATAAAAGTAACCTAACAATGAAAGGAATCAGTATCATGAAAAAAATCATCATAGCAGCCGTTGCTTCACTAATGGCTTTAAACGCAAATGCAGCTCTTATTAATATCTATGAGACAAATTCGAGTTTAAACAATATTGCACAATCTGAAACAGTTATTAATAGCACAACCTCTCCAACTTATTCATTTGAAAGTGATAATATTTTTTACAGCGATGCTGCAGCACATGGAGCGCCTGGATTTGATAATGGTCATAACGAAACTTTTGTATTAACTGCAACAGGTTTTCTTGATACTTCTTTATATTCTGCGCTGCAGTTTTTCCACGATGATGGCATGACAGTTAGTTTAGCGGGTAATGCAGTCTATACCTACAATGCAAATACAGGTAAAAGAGACAGTGGACTGATTAGCTTCGCTGATACTGGTTTAGTATCCTTTGATTTGTTGTTCTGGGAAAACTATGGTGCAGCGACTCTACTCACTTACGGTGTGTTAAGAAGTGGCACACAAGCAACTGAAGTAGCAAAAATTGCTTCAGTTCCAGCTCCAGGTGCGATGGCATTATTTGGTTTAGGCTTACTTAGTTTAGTTGCTGCGCGTCGTCGTAAAGCCTAATTTACTAAAATAACTTTTATAACCTCGTTTCTATAAAAAGGTTATTATTAAGTAATTGTTATTAAGTAATTGTTATTAAGTAATTATTATTAAGTAATTGTTATTAAGTAATTGTTATTAAGTAATTGTTATTAAGTAATTATTATTAAGTAATTGTTATTAAGTAATTGTTATTAAGTAATTGTTATTAAAAAATAGAGTAGCCTGAGGTTACTCTATTTTTCCTACACTCTACTATTTTTCACACTCTATTTAGTTTCCACAACTCTATTTTTAATCCTAACAATTATTTACTTTTTTCAAGCCATTGTTTGGGAGACATCCCCTGCTTTTTCCTAAACACACGAGCAAGTGCAGAACCATCCTCATAACCCACCGCATTAGCAACTAAGGCAACAGATTTATTTTGCTTTAATAATGTTTTAGCAACAATGATTCGCCAATCAATCACATAGTCTCCAGGACTCTGTCCAACAATACGTTTAAATAACTCAGAAAATTTAGAGCGGGACATTAATGCCATTTCCGCCATGTCATCTAACCCCCATTGTCGTTCTGGCGCTTCTTGAATTGCGAGGATCACTTTAGATAAGTGTGGATGAGACAATCCAGCTAACAAGCCATGATCCATTATATTATTGCTCAATACATGCCTAAGAATATAGATAATAAAAATATCTGTCAGGGCATTGATCATCGGTAATCGCCCACATCTGTTTTCAAACGCCTCTTCAAATAACCCTAATGAAGTCTGTTTTATTTTTGGGCAGTCATCGAGATTAAAATGCAGCAATGTAGGCAAGGCTTCGGCTATCGGGTTAGATGTTGCTTCATTATAAATAACATTGGCACACACCAATTTTGGAGGGTTCGCGGGATCACCAACTATGCGATGAGTATGCGGTGAAGGAATAAAGAGCACTGTTGGCTTATTAAAGCGCAGTGACTTTCCTTGTTCATCAATAAGGGTTAATTCCCCGGATTGTAGAAGATGTAAATGGCCTTGATTTAATTGTTTATCGAAATGACTAATGCCACACAAATTTCCAGTAAAAAAGACTTCTGTATTCATCGAAAATCGTTTCAATATGATTGAAAGCTGATCCATGTTGATTCTCTCCGCGACCATTTTGGACGATTGGGGGCAAAACATGGACTATGTCATCCCTTTGATTAGATTAAAAGCCTTATATTATTTGCCAAGCCAGATTGAATCCTGACTTAACACCAGCTTGTTATTATAAAATGGAGAAATAAAATGACACTTTCATCACTAATCAAATCGACACTAGTAAGCTCTGCGTTATTAGTAAGCAGCTTAAGTTTTGCAGCAAACATTGAAGTGAATGCAAACAATAATGACCTTGCTATAAAGGGGTATGACACTGTCTCGTACTTTACTGATGGCTCTCCCACTAAAGGCTCAGATAAATATACAGCGGCTTACAATGGCGCTATCTATCATTTCTCGAGTGCCGATAATCGATACCTATTTAAAGCCACACCTGCTAAGTATGCACCACAATATGGTGGCTTTTGTGCGATGGGTGTTGCCATGAATCAGAAGTTTGATACTGACCCAACGGCATGGCATATCAAAGGCGATAAATTATATTTAAACCTTAACAAAGACGTTCAAAAACAATGGTTAAAAGATGTACCAGGATTCCTTGAAACAGCTCAAGTGAATTGGACTGGTATTAAAGGCTTAACAGAAGAGCAAATAGAAAAAATAAACGAATAATATTCTCTCCTAGATTCGCATAATAAGAGCAATTACTAACATCTTAAGCGAGACTTTAACCATGAAGATTAACCATGAAATAACTAACAGCTAGCGATGATCTTGAGCAGCGATTATCAGAACATGAGTATTCATTGCTGTTTTTAGTGTTCCATGGTGTGGGCCTTGTAAATCAATGACACCAGTTGTTGAGAATGGATCAAATGCATGCACCAACGAGTCAACTTGATCAAAGTTGATGTTGATGCCTACCATGTCGCTATCAAAGCTGAAATTTGATAGCGATTAAATAATAATGCACTACTTCTTGGTATTCACGTTTCTAGCAATCATTAATACTTCATCATCGGAATATAAGTTTGTAATCGTAGTTTCAATTTCTGCTCCTAAGGTACTTTTATACAGCTGCTGTGCAAAATTATCGGCACGCGTTGTCACTAAAATATGCTTTAAGGTTGAGCCATTTAATGAAAGATGGTTATTTACTAAAGCAAGTGACTCAGTAATTAATTGACGACCAACCCCTTGATTTTGAAAGTTAGGTGAAACAGCTAATTGCTCAAGTTCAATAACGGCTTGCGGGCGAAAACCACTTTTTTGAATCCAAATAATATACCCGAGGATTTTACCCTCTTTTTCTGCCACAAAATTTAAGAATCGAGGAAACGCATTGAAATTACACTGTATCCATTGCAATGAATTTTGTTGCCTTACAAAGGTTAGCCTATGGATCTCCGCGACATTCTCTAAATCTGTTTTTTCCATTAATCTAACTTTCATAGAGCCTCCTAATAGGAAATAAAAACCAACGACTCAACACCATTACGGTTATTTAATTTTATCTGTTAAAGCAGAAAACTCTTTTTGCATTTGAATATTATTAAATGGCACTAACTCTGGTGCTTGCATCGTCATTATTTTATCGAATAACTGACTGCTGTCGTTAATGAGATTGCTAACTTGAGATGACATAGTGACAGTATTTAAAGTATTAACCGCTAGCGTATAATCCTCCATCAACAAGCTATGTGCTCGGGACATATTATTTACATCACCTTGCATACTGCGCTTATATAATTTGATAGCCTGTAATGTTGTGTTCTGGCTTTTTAAATTTAAAGCATACATTTTCTTGTGTGTAGAAGAGGCATTGTTTAGCTCTTTTTTAGTGGTTTTTATCAGGCTATTTTGCTTGTTTTGTAGCTCATCGATACGTGGAATATACTTGTATTTTAAATCGGCAATATAACGTTCCTGAATATAAAGTTGTAACTCTAATAACACCACATACATGCTGTAATATTTTTTAGCATGATTCAGATCTTCACCTGAGTTTGCAGTTATCTTAGCAAAAGAGCTCGCCATTTCAGCCACTACTGGGAAAATGGTGGTCATTGCTAAAATATCATCTGCATTGACACGTACCAATAGTGCCTCAACCTGCTGCAATGAAAGCTCAGTCCCAAATTTTTCAAGACGAGATTGTACCGTTTCAATCATTTTCTCTCTATTTTGTTGGTACTCTTGTATCTCATCTTCATATTGTTGCTGCTTTTGTAATGCGTCTTTTTTCTCTGTTCCAATTAAGATAATAGATTTTGATTTTTGCTCAGAAGCTTTTTCTTGAAGCGCTAAAATAGAGGCATCAATATCAGCAATATTGTTATTCGCATCCAACACTATATCGTCATTTAATATGCCATAAACATCATGTAATAACTGATCAATATCTTCTTGGTAAGCTGCTTTGTTCTTTTTAAAGAAAGCACTTTCCGGCGCCGAAGACTTCTCTTCTTTAACTTCAATAATATCAACAAACCTATCTTCAACTTTATCCCATGATGTGATGGCTTTTTGCTTAGCGGCAGAAAGGCTCAATAAGTCATTGTTACCATTATTGTCATCATCACCTCCCATTACATCTGCATAAAGCGTTGTGCTAGTATTTTTTACAGAGTCCCAGCCATTGGCGACAGATTCTTTCCAGTCAGCCTGCACCGTGAATGAAACTGCTGAAGCGGCGATAAAGCACAGAAAAACAACGCTTTTTTTCATCTTATTAATTCCTTCGGTCTTTCTTCGTGTAACATATCGAACAACATATATTAAATGTGTTAAAACGAATGTCTTCAATTGAATTTTGTTCTTATTACTTGAATTCAAGCTCAATAAAAGTAATCAAATATAATACTCAAATGTATCCTATATTCATACTTTCGGTTTTTATTTTAAATGAAGAAGATACAAGCAGGATATAGGAAAGATGTGAATAGCGAATATAAAAAAAGGTATTAAGCTGGGCTTAATACCTTTTTAATCAATTTACGAATAGGCTTTAAAAAGTGATTACCAACCTTTAACAGCGCCACCTTTAAAGATTTCAGTTGCCGCATCAAATACAACATCTGTTTGATATGCTTTAACAAAATTTTGTACATTTTCTGATTGAACATTATCAGCACGTGCAACAATCAAGTTTACGTATGGAGAGTCTTTATCTTCAACAAAAAGACCATCATGCTCAGGAGAAAGGTCGATCGAGCTAGCATAAGTTGTGTTGATGATAGCAAGGCTAACATCATCCAATGAGCGTGGTAATTGGGCAGCTTCTAGCTCAATTATTTGTAGATTTTTTTCACTACTAACAATATCCAATACTGTTGCTTTCAGGCCAACACCTTCTTTAAGTGTTAACAAACCTTGCTTCTCTAATAAGATTAAAGAGCGACCTAGGTTAGTTGGATCACTTGGCACTGCAATTTGATCACCATCTTTTAATTCGTCTAAAGATTTGATTTTGTTTGAGTAACCAGCGATTGGGTAAACTAATGTGTTTCCTGCAACAGCAAACTTGTAACCACGGTCAGTAATTTGTTGATCCAAGTAAGGCTTGTGTTGGAATGCATTCACATCAATTGAACCTTCTTCTAGTGCTGCATTTGGCGTAATGTAATCAGAGAAAGTGACTAACTTAACTTCTAGACCAAACTTTTCTTTAGCTACTTTAGCGGCAACCTCGGCTACCTGTGCTTCTGCACCCGCAATAACACCGATAGTAATTTTATCATTATCAACTGCGACGACTTCTTTTTCTCCACAACCCGCTAATGCAAAGATTGATGCAAAACCTAAAACGGCTAATACTTTTTTGATATTAAAATTCATATATTTTCCTTTGAATGTAACTTACTTTTTAGAGTTAATAATTAATAACTAAGAGTTAATAGTTAAGAATAAAAATTTAACGATGATCAACACGCTTAACAAGATGATCGCCCAGTGATTGAATCATTTGTACCAAGATAACTAAGATAACAATGGTGATCATCATTACCGTCGCATCAAAACGTTGATAGCCATAACGAATACCTACATCACCAAGACCACCACCACCAACAGTACCAGCCATTGCCGAGTAACCCACTAAGGTTACTAGCGTGATAGTGACGGCATTTATGATGCCGGGTAATGCTTCTGGCAATAATACCTTTTTAATGATTTGCATCGGTTTTGCGCCCATCGCTTGAGCAGCCTCAACTAAACCAGATGGCACTTCTAAAAGCGCACCTTCAACCAGACGAGCAATAAAAGGAATGGCACCGATAGTCAGAGGCACAATCGCTGCAGCAGTACCAATCGATGAACCAACTATAAAACGAGTTACCGGAATAAGCGCAACCAATAGAATAATAAATGGGATAGAACGACCAATATTAACCACTATGCCTAAAATTTTATTCATGGTGGTATTTTCTAACAAACCGTTCTTTTTACTTAAGTGTAATAGTACACCTAGCGGAATACCCACAGCAAAACCAATGAAACCAGAGGTAAATACCATCACTATGGTTTCCCATAAAGAGTCCACTAATAGCTCAATTAAACGGGTGTTTTCTGTCCACCATGTTATCACTGCATTAAATGACATAACCTAACACCTCTAGTTCAATTTTTTGTTCTTTTAAATATTCGATTGCTTTATTCGCACAAGCTTCAGGGCCAATGAATTCCGCTAACATAAGACCAAACTTAACCCCACCAACGTAATCCATATTTGAGCTTAAGATACTAATATCAATATCAAACTCTCGTGCAACATGGCTTATTACTGGAGCATCGACGGAAGCACCTGTAAATTCTAAACGAATCAATGGGTAGCTATTTTCAGTGCGTGTAGCCTGTAAGCGCGCTTCGTAATCAGCAGGTATTGATAAGTCTAATGTTGAACGAATAAAGTCACGTGCAAGGTCTGTTTTTGGGTGTGCAAAGATGTCACCTACAGTACCGTTTTCAACTAATTTACCATCACCAATAATTGCCACTTCTTGGCAAATACCTTTTACTACGGCCATTTCGTGGGTGATCAGCAAAATAGTTAGGTTTAATTCTTCATTAATTTTGCGTAATAACTCTAAAATAGAAATCGTTGTAGCAGGATCTAAGGCACTAGTTGCTTCATCACATAGCAATACTTTCGGATCAGAAGCCAACGCTCTGGCAATTGCAACACGCTGTTTTTGGCCACCACTTAAGTTCGCTGGGTAAACATCACGTTTATCTGCCAAGCCAACAAGCTCTAATAAATCTTCAACTTTACTTTTAATTGTACTTTTTGCTACACCAGCCAACTCAAGTGGCAACGCAACATTATTAAAAACAGTACGAGATGAAAGCAAGTTAAAGTGCTGGAAAATCATACCTATTTTACGACGAGTTTGTGTCAACTCTTGCTCAGATAAAGTCGTTAAATCGACGCCATCAACAATAACTTGCCCTGAAGTTGGACGCTCTAACAAGTTCACACAGCGTATTAGAGTACTTTTACCTGCGCCAGATGAGCCTATTACACCAAAAATAGTACCTTGTTCGATGGTGAGATTAATATCAGACAGTGCGTTAATCGCCTTGTTGCCTTGATAAAATACCTTGTTTACATTTTTTATTTCTATCATCAGATTTCCTGAAATTAATCGGGTGTTACGTTTTGTTGGATCAATAGAGACTGTGATCTACATCGTAATTACCAGTGCATACTAAGCCATCTAGACGTCTAAAGCAATTAATGATTAATAGCAAATTCATATATTTCATACACAAACTGCTGACACTCGATTCACTTACTCAATAATGCTTAAATTATGATCAAATATAAGTTGCTTTTACTTAACCTAAACGAAGTAATTTATACCTTAGACTTAATCGAATAGTCTCGTTTTGACAGGGTCGTTAATACAATAAGGGGAAAGGTTAATGTAATAAGGGAAAGGTTAACCTAATAAGAAGGAGATATTAAGTCGATTAGATTCAAATGACTCAGCTCACTTTTTACACTATGACTGTAGCAATGGATAGGCAGACTAAAAGTAGAGGATTATGTAGGATAAAAAGTAGAGCAAAAAAAAACACCATAGACAAGCTATAGTGTTTCTCTAAATATATAAACTTAACGGTTTAAATTATTTTTTAAAGCGACGTACGCCAAAACCTAATAATCCAAGCGCTAGAATTGCTGAAGTTGCGGGTGCAGGAACATCTACAACAGAGAAGTTAACTAAAGCTACTTCTTGCCCATTTGCAGAACTAGTACCACCACCAATCCAACGAACTTGTAGTTCATCACCAGCCGCTGCAGCCGTTGTATTGAACGCAAAGCTGTTAAAAGTCCATTCTTCGGTTGTTAATACAGACTCAAGTACACCTGATAAAGTTGTGTTTTGTGTTACGTTAAACACTTCCACACTTGCACCATCTGCACTTTTACGAGCGCCGCCAAAAAACGTCAACAAACCTTCTTGATCTGCTGTTATCGCTGAATCTAAAGTAAATGTTGCAGTTAAAGTCACATTACCTTGGTCATCATTAACTTCAATCGCACCAGGGATATTGATTTCTGCTGTTGTTACATCATTATCATGATCATAGGTGCCACTCATCCCACGAGGAGAAGCACTTTGTGATTGATACACTTCAAAACCATTACCACTTGTGTCTGACCAAGTAACATTAGTAGAATTAATCAGTGACGAACTACCACCGCTGAAATCTTCAGAAAAAATAACGCCTGCGTTAGCAACATTAATAAGGCAACTTGCAGAAAGTAAAGCACCAGCAGCTGTTAACTTAGTAAAAATATGTTTCATTTATTCTCCTTTTTAAAACCAATCCTTTAATTACTTTTACGTATTGATAAGAAATGACCTTATACTCATTTTTGATTATATTTCAGTCGCATTATAGATCATTACAATACCTTAGCAAGACCATATGCTCTTTATACATTGTTTTTTCAAAGCCTGTATTGCCAAGGTAAGTCTATAACTAGCAATGGCATTGTATTAATACGACGAATATTGCTTTAAATAAGCCGGAGATACCCAGCATTGAGGGTGGCAAGATTATTACGCCTATGTTTTTTTCATCGATGCTAAAATAAATTCAATCATTGTGCGTATCTTTAATGAGGGGGATTTACTCTTATATAAAACATTAACAGCCATTGTCGGCGGTGTATGGTCTTTTAAAATCTCAATTAACTCACCGCTGGCTAACTCGTCCTGTAATAGCAACATTGGCTGTAACACAATCCCAGTTCCTTTTAAGGCAGCTACTTTTAGTGCTATTCCGCTGTTCGAAGTCAAACGAGTATGTTGTCGATCAAAAGCCTGTGTATCTATTCTTAAGGCAACATTTGCTTGAATATGATCATAACTAAAACCTAAACATTGGTGATTAATGAGATCACCTAAACATTGAGGTATTTGATGTTTAGCAAGATACTTAGGAGAAGCACAGTAGAGCATTTGATAATCTGCGATTTTTCGTGCAATAAGTGAGGAATTAACAAGTTCACCGATACGAATAACTACATCTACTTGCTCGTGTAATGGATCGATTAAACGATTGTCTAACATCAGTTCAATATTAATATCAGGATATACCTGCAAAAAATCCGCAAGGATAGGTGCTAAGATGATATTGCCAAAAGTAACTGGTGAATTAATTCGCACCGTGCCTTTGGGTTTATTCTCTAATCGTTGCAAACTATTTTCAGCTTCCGCAATATCATCCAAAATACGAGTACATTCTAAATAATAAATTTGTCCTGCCTCGGTAAGAGATTGCCTACGAGTTGTTCGATTAAGCAGTTTAGTACCTAAATATTGCTCCAAATACTTAATATGTTTACTGATCATCGTCGCTGTTACAGAAAAATTAACCGCTGCAGCCGCAAAACTGCCATGTTGGGCAACGTAAACAAATACTTGCATACTCTTTAATCTATCCACATTAACAACCTACAGTTGGCAAAAAACAAACCAAATGGTCGTTTATCAACCTGAAATAGTCAATTATTATTAATTGTATTATTTCCCTCATTGATTAGGAGTACCTTATGTTTAAGCAAGGTTTGTTCATTACAGCAGAGTTGCGCATTAAAGACGAAAGCGATCTCAATACTGCCATCACGGCGATTCATACTTTTTGTGAAGGTATGAATAGCGAGCCAGGGTGCTCAATGGCAGTTGCATTACAAGATAAAGAAGATCCTCGTCGCTATATTTTTTGGGAACGCTATGACAACCAACAAGCTTTTGAGCAACATTTTAATGCCAAGCATACTCAAGAATTTATTCAATCAGGATTAACTGAGTTAGTGCAAGCTTTTGAAAGTAAATTATTAACAACGGAGAAATAACTATGAAAAAAACACTCAACTGGGGAATGTTAGGCACTAGCTTTATTTCTGCAGAAATGGCTGATGCCATCATTAAAGAAGGTCATACTCGCCTTTATTCCGTTGCAGGTCGCTCCGTTGCGACATTAAATGAATTTGCAAATAAATATGACATAAAAAATACATTCACCGATTTTGATGCGCTGATTAATGATCCACAAGTTGATATTATTTATATCGCCCTACCCAATCACCTACATCATGAATACGTTATAAAAGCGGCAAATGCAGGCAAAGCGGTATTGTGTGAAAAGTCATTATCAATTGATATGGAAAAAACACACGCTGCGCTGACTGCAGTGAGTGAAAATAATACGTTTTTTGTTGAAGGCCTGATGTACCTGACACACCCTTTTACTCGTGCGATTGCACAAACTATTAAAGAGGGAGCAATCGGAGAAATAAAATCGATTAGTGCTCAATACTGCGCTGCTATTGAACAATTTGTTAATCCCAATAGTAAAGGCGCTCTTTATAATTTAGGCTGTTACCCTGCATCTTTAATGCATTTATTAATCAAACAACAATTTACTAGTGAAGTTAGCGGTAACTATCAGATAAACGCTTTCGGTAAGCGAGACAATGATGGCAACGTTTGTGAATCAGCTGCAACCATTCAATATTCAAATGGCATTACTTGCCAATTACACACCGCTGAAAATTATGGGTTACATGCTGCATTTACCGTACTTGGTAGTGAAGGCTGCTTAGTATTAAACTCTAACCCATGGTTGCCTGATGCTAAAGGTAATAGTTTTGCAATAACAAAATATGAACAAGAAAGTGAAGTTATCAGCGTCGAAGCAGACGGGAACGGTTTTTTATATCAAGTCAGATTAATTCGTGAAGCTTTAGAGCAAGGCCATAAAAATCTGCAATGGCCAGCTGCAACACCACAAGACTCTGGACAGATAATGAAATTATTAACCGACTGGGAAGCTGCAACTTTAACCACTTTAGAGCAATAGTTTCCAATGCTTAATAGGCAGTACTTAATAACCAAGACTTACTAGCCAATGTTTAATAACCTATACCCACTGTCGTTTCAATTTAAAACTACTATTGATTGGCAGTGTGTATAGAGTAACGGATGTCAGGCAACGGACTTAATGATTAAGAAAGCATATTAGACTGGCGAAAGTGAATTCAACACCTTAATGTCCAACACTCCTGTACATGGATATACTTTCACAGAGTATGAACCAAGCCCTCAGACAGTTATCAGATTGATTGAAGATCCAAGTCGCTTCATTAAAAATCATACTTTTAATTTTTTGGGTAAAGAAAAATTAGCAAAGATAATTAAACCAGCACCGAAGAATAAAGACAGCATAGATAATCCAACTCTAGCATGGCTAATATAACCAACCGTTAATAATAAAATGCCAATAACAACTAACCCCACTCCAACAGTTAAAAATAACCTTGGATATCGGCTTAAAAGAGAAACGTTATGTTTTTTAGTCTCTGAACCAAGGTGTTGCTGATGTTTTACTGTTTTACGTTTGTGCTTTTTAGCCGACATAACTAACGCTCCTGTACTCAACTCATCCAAACTAATTTTTTTGTGTCGGTATTAAGTGACTAATCGGAGTATGAATCATAGTGTGACTCTGGTATAGCCTCTTGTTTTGTATTGTTTTTATGTCAAAGTGAATCATGAATGAACAACACAGTTTGCCAACAACGGCATAATACGAAATAGATGATTATTGAATACGGGGTTAAGTCACATATTTAAACTAACCTTAAATTTAAAAAGTTTTTATTCTATTAATAACATTTAGCATTAACGCTACTTTCAATCTCAATACAGTTATAAATAAAATTTTGGACCTATTGCTCTTGGTAACCCATTTATAAATTATTCTTTATAAATAATTATTTTTTATTAAAAACTTACCCATTTGACTTAGGTTCAGGCAGATTCAATATTGAAGTACCATTTTATCTATTTAAGAAACAAATCAGCCTGCCACAAAAACGTGACTTAAATCACGTTTATTATTGTTTTTTTATTCTCAACCAATATAATGATGATGTAAATCACATTTATTGGAGAATTAACATGAAACAAAAAATTATTAATACTGCTCGAGAAATTGCTGGAATATTTCTAATGTTTACAGCTGCCGCAGCCGTTGTTTTATTACAAATAACAACTTGGATTTAATCGAGCAATTGCTCGATTATTATCTGACTTACTCTTTTGACGCTGAATTTTTTATTGTAATACCAGCTTTCAATGATACGCATCCCTGCTGAGCAGGCTTTTAAAATAGCCTTCAAACATCACACCTAACTCTTGACTTCGAAAAATATCTTGAACCTCTTATAAAACCCAAGCCTCCGATTTAAAAATAAATAATTTCAGTTATTAGTAACATCTTCATTAATTATTATTAATGCCTTGAATGGGTGAAAGCCCAATACTCGACATCACAAAACGATTATTTATCTGATAGATTGTGAATGCTAAATTGAAAACACGAACAAAAGTCAATTCTCTAGAGAAAGATTTAATGAAGAATAGAAGGCGTTATTAAACTGATTTTATTACTGAGTGCTAGCCTCATAAAAAATACCGGCCAGTAATGTAGGTTAGGCAGTAATGTAGATTAGAAAAGTAGTAATAGGGATTATAAAAACTGAAAGAAATGTTGAGGGAAATATTAATAAAGTCATAGAAATAACAAAGCCCCAACTAAAAGTTGAGGCTTTGTATTAAATATGGTGCCCGAGGACGGACTTGAACCGTCACTCCTCTCGGAAACGGATTTTGAATCCGTCGCGTCTACCAATTTCACCACTCGGGCTGAGTTGAGAAAGGATTATACCTATGCATTATCCACAAACAAGTATTTTCATTCGTAAAAGATGCAAGCGCTCAAAAACCAATCAATTTAATACTAAATACCTTAGGATAGGTTCAAATAAGCTATTCTGATCTTCATCAATGTCTAAAAATAATTTCTATATCCAATCAGATTCGCGTTCCATTCTCATTTACCGCTTTAATTGAGGTGTTTCCAAAGCAGTAAAAAGGACTTAAGACTTTAACTTACTGATATTAAGATACATTACGTTATTTCAACACTAAGCAGGTTAAATAAATAAAA
Source organism: Vibrio sp. 1-Bac 57 (assembly GCF_037546855.1). Lineage (NCBI taxonomy): Bacteria > Pseudomonadati > Pseudomonadota > Gammaproteobacteria > Vibrionales > Vibrionaceae > Vibrio > Vibrio sp. 1-Bac 57. Next base: position 69,113 of record NZ_JALAAC010000016.1, read on the forward strand.
TGCCAAGCGATGAGTCATTTGATACACTCTTTTTTCACATCGTTAAGGAGAACATCATGGCCAAGGGTAATCATAAAAAGTCACCGCAGTTGAGTTTAGCCGAGCAATATCAAGCTTGTGAACGCGCATCGTTTTTTAAACGTTTTGGTGCTTACCTTTATGATCTTTTTGCACTTGCTGCAGTATTAATGTTAGCTACTGTGATAGCACTGCTAGCTGTAGTAGTCGCTAACAAATTAGCATTGATTGATTTAAGCTTATATCAAGATACGGCTGATTATTTAGGTCATAGCATGATTTTTCTGGCTTATTTGAGTGCGGTTATTATCGGATTTTATTGTTATTTTTGGAGTCAGGCTGGTCAAACTATTGGCATGAAAGCTTGGCGTTTACGAGTTCAAAATAGTGACGGTAGCAATATCAGTTTCACGCAATCTGTGATCAGATTATCTACTTCTGCTTTTGGTTTAGGCAATATCATGGCATTGCTAAAAGATCGTAATGCTTTCCAAGACTTATGGGCAGAATGTGAAGTAGTCACACTTAGTAAAGAATTAAATAATTGGAAAGGTTTTAAAGGCATGGCCTTTATGGATGAGAAAGAAGAATCAAAATAGCTTTTCTAAACCACCTCGATTACAACGAACTTTAGTTAAACAACATGTTTATTTAAAGTTCGTATCTGAGATACTATTCAAAAAACCAAGTAATTAACGACCAAGGGTAAAGAGATCACCAAAGTAAAAACGGAGCTCAAACTGAATCGTATAACCTTTTAACCGACTATTACATTAACAAGTAACACTTAAAAACAATCACTTGTAAAATAGCTACTTAAGAGCTAATTTAATTACCTCTATTGACCCCGAAGCCTATAACTATGCCTATTTTAGATCGATAAATTAAACCTTAGGTTCAAATAAAAATCATAACTCTAAAAATATTTTCACTTATAGCTCATAGATACAGATCATAGGCTTAGGCGATAAAAGAGCGCTTACATTAATGGTTAACTTTGTTTTCGTAATAAATACATCGCAATGGTTAATACTAATATACTAGGTAACAGCGCGCCTAGAATAGGTGGCAGGCCAAATACTAAGCTAGCGGGTCCAAATAACTCGCCGGAAACATGGAATGCAAAGCCGCTGGCAATGCCAAATATTAAACGAGTCCCCATGGCAACGGTTCTTAACCCACCAAAAATAAACGAGACTGACAATAACATCATTACCACCACGGTAAATGGTAATACAGCTTTACGCCAAAAAGTAAGCCAGTAGCGGCTTGCATCTTGCTCATTGGTTTCTAGATAATTGATATAACTATAGATATCTTGCATCGACATTTTATCGGGCTCACTGATAATCACCTCTAATTTTTTAGGTGTTAAATCCGTTTCCCAAATATAAGTGACCAATTTTTCAACTGTTGTTTTGTCGTCAAAAAAGTTAGTTTTACTAACGCCTTGTAATAACCAAGATCCCTGCTGATAAAACGCTCTGTTAGCCAGGATGGCATAGTCGAGAGTTAAATCTTTAGTGAAAAAATACAGTTGCACGTTATATAACTCAGCTTTACTATTCATTCGCCCAATACTGACAAATGAGTCTGCATCTTTCGCCCAGATACCATATTTATTTTCTACTCGCTCGGAGCCATTTCTTAACTGGTCGCGCATAAAATAAGCTTCTTTATCGGTTTTAGGCGCGACAAACTCTCCCAAGAGCATGACCGCAATAACCATTGGGATTGCAGTTTTTAATACCGATGATGCGATTCTAAACTTAGACATACCCGCAGCTTGCATAACCACCAGCTCACTACTACTAGCTAAAGAGCCTAAACCAATTAAGGCGCCAATTAATGCTGCCATCGGGAAAAATAGGGCAATTTCTACTGGCATTTTTAGTAACACAAAATAAGCTGCAGAAAGGACATCGTAATCACCTTTGCCGACGCTTTTCATCTGCTCAACAAATTTGATGATGCTACTTAAACCGATTAATACAAATAAGCTTAAAAATGTCGCTGCAAAAATAGTGCGACCAATGTATCTATCTAAAATGCCCATTTATTTATCCGCCTGCTGTGTTAACTTAATCGCTTTCGTTTTTTTAGGCTTAATATTGAATTTACCTATTGTTTGTAAATGCAACACAACCCCAATAGCGAAGAACAGAATTTGTACGGCCCATATTCCAAAGTAAGGGATAGTACCTTCTTCGATCATACTTTTTGCTGCACTTAATAATAAGAAAAAGGTTAAATATAATGCTAATGCTGGCAATAGTTTTGCATAACGCCCTTGGCGAGGATTAACCTTTGCCATCGGCACAGCCATAAAAGTAATAAGCAATATAGACACTGGAATTGCGATACGCCATTGCAATTCTGCTTGTGAGCGCGCATCTTTCATACCAATTAGTTGACTAGTAGGTAACGCTTCTACACCACGTTTTTTACTTTCAACTTCTGCATTCACAATATGTACTTGGTAAGTTGAGAATTGTGTATTTTCAAATTCGTTATCGCCAACAATGCCGGCATAACGCTGACCATTTTTTAAGGTTAACCAAGTGCCGTCTTTTTTATCTTCCACTTGCCCTGTTTTGGCAGTGATCACAGATGGCGATATGTCGTTTTCTTTTGGCCAGTGGGCAGCAAACACATTAATTAAATTTTTACCTTCTGCATATTTTTCAACATACACAACACCACCGTTACCAGACGATTTATGAAAGCGCCCTTCGATTAAGGTTGCAGTGCCAGCATTAGACTCAGCTTCTTCGATCACTGTCATCATTTGATCTTCAGCTGTGGGTGCTAAATATAAGCTATTGAAACTTGCAAAAACAAAGGTTAACAATGATAAGGCTAATGTTGCTTTGAGTACTTTGTTAGGACTATATCCGCAAGAAGTTAGCGCTACCATTTCACTTTCGCTGTGTAAGCGGCCATGTGCAAATAGGATCGCGAGATAAAAGCTGATCGGCAACATCAAAGTGCCTAACGTGGGTAAATTCAAATATAAAACAGTTAAAACTAAGTCTGCCGGGATCACGCCATTAATGGCTTGAGCGAGAATAGTAATAAATTTTTGACTGACGAATATTAAGATTAAAACAAAGAGGACGCCAACTTGGCTTTTAAATGTTTCTAACATTAAATAACGAAGAATTATCAAGCTGATCTCCAGTGTAAAATAAGATGCTACAAAAGACGGTAAAATAGTGGATTAAGCAATCAATTTCGGTAAAATTGCTATTTTAGTAAGTTTATATTACGTTTCAAGATCCACAATGGCTTATGATAACTGCATTTTTACGAAAATAGCACAGTTAATCTCAATATAATCGTTTTAAGGATACATATGGAATTTCTAGTTAAAAGTGGTAGCCCAGAAAAACAACGCAGTGCATGCATTGTTGTTGGTGTCTTCGAACCTCGTCGTTTATCACACGCTGCTGAAGTATTAGATGAAATCAGCGAAGGTTATTTAAGTGCATTATTACGCCGTGGTGACATCGAAGGTAAAGTAGGACAAGTGTTATTTTTACACCATGTCCCTAATGTATTAAGTGAGCGCGTCTTATTAGTTGGCTGCGGTAAAGAGCGAGAGCTAACTGAAACGCAATACAAGCAAATTATAGAAAAAACCATCACTACTTTAAATGATACAGGTGCATTAGAAGCGGTTTGTTTCTTATCAGAGTTACATATTAAAGGCCGCGATAGCTATTGGGCGGTTCGTCAGGCAGTAGAAGCAACACAAGATAGTTTATACAGCTTTGACCAATTCAAAACGACTAAAGACAGTGCGCGTCGTCCATTACGTAAGCTGACCTTTAATATTCCAAGTCGCAAAGAATTAGCGCGTGCCGAACTTGCATTACAACATGGAATGGCCGTTGCTGCTGGTATGAAGCTATGTAAAGATTTAGCTAACATGCCTCCTAATATTTGTACTCCTTTGTATTTAAGCCAACAAGCACAAGAGTTGGATCAACGTTTTGATAAAATCACTACCGACGTTGTTGATACTGAGCAAATGCAAGCATTGGGCATGAATAGTTATTTAGCTGTAGCACAAGGTTCTGCGAACCCTGCTTATATGTCAGTGATGAATTACCAAGGCGGTCCTACAGACCAAAAGCCTATTGTCTTAGTCGGTAAAGGGTTAACCTTTGACTCAGGCGGTATTTCATTAAAACCAGGCGCAGGCATGGATGAAATGAAATATGATATGGGTGGTGCAGCATCAGTATTTGGTGCACTACAGGCTATCGCGCAGTTGGATCTGCCGATTAATGTCATTGGTGTGATTGCTGGGGCTGAAAATATGCCATCAAGTAAAGCGTACCGCCCTGGTGATATCTTAACTACCATGTCGGGACAAACCGTTGAAGTATTAAATACCGATGCCGAAGGCCGTTTAGTATTGTGTGATGCATTAACTTATGTTGAACGCTTTAAGCCTGAATGTGTTGTGGATATTGCGACCTTAACTGGTGCATGTATCATGGCCTTAGGTCATAACATCAGTGCATTAATGAGCCCTCATAAAGGCTTGGTGCATGAGATATTAAGTGCTTCCAACCAATCTGCCGATAAAGCGTGGCAACTACCAATGGATGATGAGTACCAAAAGCAGTTAGATAGTCCATTTGCAGATATGGCTAATATTGGTGGTCGTCCTGCTGGTTCAATTACTGCCGCTTGTTTCTTATCACGCTTTACCAAGGCTTACACTTGGGCACATTTAGATATCGCTGGTACAGCGTGGCGTTCAGGTGCGAACAAAGGGGCTACCGGTCGTCCTGTTTCATTACTTACGCAGTTTGTGATCAATCGTAGTGAACAAGAATCAGCGGAACTCGACGCGTAAATGCACATGATAAAAAAAAGCATGGGTCTATAATGAGCCAAGTCCTCTTTTATATACATGCAGAAGATGGCCCGACGGCGATAACTGATGCAAGTTTGCCAGCACATTTTGCGCAAGCTTGCCAGATCGCGGCTTATTATTATCAGCAAAATAAAAAAGTATTTATTTATACTGAAAACCAGCAGGATGCATTTACTGTTGATGAATATTTGTGGCAATTTGATGGCGATAGTTTTGTGCCACATAATTTGATAGGTGAAGGACCACGTTATGGTTCACCTGTTGAGATTAGTTGGCTGGCACCACAGCACCCGCGTGCTGTATTGATTAATCTCAGCCAAAACATTCCGGAGTTTAATCTAAACTTCCAACAAATTATTGATTTTGTGCCAGCACAAGAGCAGTTAAAAATTAATGCGCGAGTGCGCTATAGTGCTTATAAAAAATTAGGCCACACCCTATCTACTCAAGATGTGTTAAACACATCTCAAGAGTCCACTAACCAGACAGAAGATAAATGATGGAAAAGACATACAACCCGAGTGCGATTGAGCAAAAAAATTACCAAACATGGGAAGAGAAAGGTTATTTCAAACCACATGGTGATACTGATAAAGAGAGCTTCTGTATCATGATCCCGCCCCCAAATGTTACGGGTAGTTTACACATGGGACATGCTTTCCAGGATACGATCATGGACACATTGATCCGTTACCAACGTATGCAAGGTAAAAATACACTTTGGCAAATGGGAACGGACCACGCAGGTATTGCGACGCAAATGGTCGTTGAGCGTAAACTTTTTGCAGAAACAGGCCAAACACGTAAAGAGTTAGGTCGTGAAACATTTATCGATAAAATCTGGGACTGGAAAGCAGAGTCAGGTGGCAATATTTCGCGTCAAATGCGCCGTTTAGGGACTTCTGTGGATTGGGACCGTGAACGTTTTACTATGGATGATGGCCTTTCTGAAGCGGTTAAAAAGACCTTTGTTGATTTATACAATGACGATTTGATCTACCGTGGTAAACGCTTAGTTAACTGGGATCCTAAATTACATACTGCGATTTCTGATCTAGAAGTAGAAAATAAAGATGTTAAAGGTTTCATGTGGCATTTCCGTTATCCATTAGCAAATGGTGTAAAAACAGCAGACGGTAGAGATTACATTGTTGTGGCGACTACTCGCCCTGAAACAGTATTAGGTGATACCGGTGTTGCCGTTAATCCAGAAGATCCTCGTTACAAAGATCTCATTGGTAAAACGATTCTATTACCTTTTGTTAACCGTGAAATCCCAATTCTAGGCGATGAACATGCCGATATGGATAAAGGTACAGGCTGTGTAAAAATTACACCTGCACATGACTTTAATGACTATGAAGTGGGTAAACGTAACAAGCTACCTATGATCAACGTATTAACCTTTGATGCATGTATTCGTGAAAGCGCTGAAGTATTTAATACCAACGGTGAAAAGAGTGATGATTACCCAAGTGATTTACCAGCACAATTCCAAGGTTTAACCCGTGAAGCTGCGCGTAAATTAGTCGTTAGTGAATTAGATGCATTAGGTTTATTAGAAGAAGTTAAAGATCACGACTTAACTGTACCTTACGGCGACCGTGGCGGTGTAGTGATTGAACCAATGTTAACAGATCAATGGTATGTACGTGTTGCACCGCTGGCTAAAACAGCTACTGAAGCAGTAGCAAACGGTGATATTAAATTTGTACCACAACAATATGAGAACATGTACAACTCATGGATGAATGACCTTAATGACTGGTGTATCTCTCGTCAATTATGGTGGGGTCACCGCATCCCAGCTTGGTATGATGAAGCAGGTAAAGTTTATGTTGGACATGATGAAGCTGCAGTACGTGCAGAACATAATTTAGATGATAGCGTTGTATTAAACCAAGATGACGATGTGTTAGATACTTGGTTTTCTTCTGGTTTATGGACGTTCTCTACACTAGGTTGGCCAAACCAAACCATGGATCTTAAAACCTTCCACTCTACTGATGTATTGGTAACGGGTTTTGATATTATTTTCTTCTGGGTTGCGCGTATGATCATGATGACCATGCACTTTATGAAGAATGAAGATGGCACGCCACAGGTTCCATTCAAGACCGTTTATGTGACCGGGCTTATCCGTGATGAAAATGGCGATAAAATGTCTAAATCTAAAGGTAATGTATTAGATCCTTTAGATATGATTGATGGGTTAGATCTTGAAAGCTTAGTGACTAAACGTACTGGTAACATGATGCAACCACAACTTGCAAAGAAAATCGAAAAAGACACTCGTAAAACCTTCGCTAATGGTATTGAGGCACACGGTACCGATGCACTACGTTTCACACTAGCAGCAATGGCATCAACGGGTCGTGATATCAACTGGGATATGAATCGTCTTGAAGGTTACCGTAATTTCTGTAACAAGTTATGGAATGCAAGCCGCTATGTATTAATGGATGCAGAAGAGCAAGACTTTGGTTTTGGTGATAACAAAGCAATGCAATTTAGCCTTGCAGATCGTTGGATCCAAGGTCAATTACAAAATATGATCAAAGAATTCCGTCAAGCATTAGATACTTATCGTTTCGATATTGCAGCCAATATTTTATACGATTTTATCTGGAATGAATTCTGTGGTTGGTATTTAGAATTAACCAAACCTGTTTTATTCAAAGGGAGTGAAGAGGAGCAACGTGGTACACGTAATACATTAATCAATGTATTAGAAACGTTATTACGTGTTGCACACCCAATGCTACCGTTTATGACCGAAGAGATTTGGCAACGAGTTAAAGCAATCACCGGACAAGGTGGTGATACCATCATGCTTGAAGCTTACCCAGAATATGATGCCGCACAGGTTGATGAACAAGCTGTTGCTGATCTTGAGTGGGTTAAGAAAGTGATTGATGCGGTTCGTAACATTCGTGGTGAAATGGATATTAGCCCGAAAGTGCCACTTAACGTGTTAGTGAAAAATGCAAGTGCAGAAGATACGCGTCGCTTTGCTGATAACGAAGCTTTCTTGGGTGCATTAGCAAAATTAGAAACCGTTACCTTTGTTGCGGAAGGCAAAGAAACACCGGCTTCCGTTACTGCACTAGTGGGTGAATTAGAATTATTGATCCCGATGGCTGGTTTGATTGATGCTGAAGCTGAGCTAGCACGTCTAGCGAAGCAGCTCGAAAAAGCGAAAAAAGAGTTAGATAAAGTATCAGGCAAACTCAGTAACGAGCGTTTCGTTAGTAATGCACCTGAAGCGGTTATTATTAAAGAAAAAGCAAAGCAGTCTGAATACCAAACAACCAGTGACAAGTTGAATGCACAAATTGAGATAATTAAAGCATTGTAATACTAATCGCTATCATCCTATGATATTGGTTCAACATAAATAATAAAAAGGGAGCTTGGAATAAGCTCCCTTTTTTATGTCGCTATTTTTAATAGCAATCCTTATTTATGCAGCACTTTTTCAAACAGATTTGTCTATCTAGAGTTATAAATTATCTTGACGTTTTATGATTGAGATTGTCTTATACAACACCATAAAAAACATAATATTCATCATCAAAATAACAAATAAAAGAAACCTAATCAAAACCTTAGCATTTATTTAACAAACCATTAAATATATAAAGCTCAACTATAAAAATTCCCCTACACTGCTTCTTCCTTGAGCACCTCAACTAGAATTTTAATGATATTTTTATGCACAACCTAAAACATTTTATGCTGTCTATATTGATGTTGTTATTGGGGATTTTTCCTTCATTTGTTAGTGCCCAAGATCAACGACATCAACTCCCTCCTGAAAAAATTATTGTTTGGCGTCATACCATCGATAATCCTTCTGCGATCATCATGGACACATTAACAAGAGCACTTGATATTACCCGTGATGAATATGGCGACTATGAAATTATTCCCTCCATGCAAATGGAACAAGGGCGAGCCGTTAAAAGATTATCCAAGGAATATAAAGGCAAACTAGATATAGCCTATTTCCCTACGACTAAAGAGCGAGAGAAACACGCAATTCCTATTCGCATTCCTCTACTTGGCGGGTTAATGGGATATCGATTATGTTTGATTAAAGAAAATAACCAATATAAGTTTTCTAATATTAATGACATACAAGACTTTATTGACCAAGGTTTAACCATAGGACAACACCAAGACTGGCCAGACAGTACAATATTAAGAAACAATGGGTTAAAAGTAAGTACTACACACAAATATTCTTTATTGTTTGAGCAATTAAATAAACAACGTTTTGATTGTTTCTTACGTGGCGTCAATGAGATCAATGACGAATATATTCAGCATTCGAATGCACGCTTTGCAATTGAAAATAGCTTATTAATACACTATCCCTATTTGACCTTTTTCTTCGTCAATGAACAACGTCCTGAGTTGGCTGAAAGGCTGTCGATAGGGTTAACACGCTTACAAGAAAATGGCACATTAGCCAAACTGTTAGATTATTACTACAAGGATCGCCTCGACAAACTACATTTATACAGCCGTAAAATTATCTACCTCAATAATAGCTTGTTATCTGAGCAATCATTACAATCAATGACAGTCATACCTTGGTTATAACCACTCCTACATAAGTAATGGTGATTATCCCTACAATATCGGTAACAATTGTAACCAGTACAACATCTTCAATAGTAAAAACACTACAGAGAGTAATAGCAATAAAATTGGATTGTACTTAATGGTAGAACTTAAGATCCTATTTATTGGCTAATTTATCCGCTTGCAATGCACCATAAAAGTGCGCCATATCAAGTTAATGCACCTAATTTCTTCATTATCGATAAAAAAATAACTATCATATAGTGGAATTCTTTCTATCTAACTGTTTTAAAATATATTTACTTTAATGGCTCAAATTATGCTTAATTTTTATTTATGATCTTTAAGCAACCTAGGCTACTATAGCGACCTTTCCAACCTATTGATTAATTGAGTAAATTACAAACAATTATAAATAAGAAGCTAACAGCGAGATAAACTACTTAATAGCGTAAATATTAAGCGATTTATGCTTCAACTTATTTATTAGTTAATAGAAAGAGTATTTTGGGAATCAAGTGAACGATGTTAATTTTATTGTAGAAATTCAGTCTTTAATGGTATTGCTTCTAATTAAAAATAGATGTTTTCTAAGTAGATCGCACATTAAAGTATTAGTTTCGTTTTACTGATAAATTTACTGTATACATAACAAGCTTAAACAAAGTATTAAAATAAATTAAACAAAGGAACTTATATATGTTTATTAAAAAAATAGCGCTTACAGCAATCGCTGGCGCAACTCTAATGGCCACATCAGCAATCGCTGAAACTAAACATGTTGTAATTGGCACCGGCGGCCAAACAGGCGTTTATTATCAAGTAGGTGGTGCAATTTGTCGCTTAGTAAATAAAGGATCTGCTGAGCACGAAATCAACTGTACACATAAAACAGGTGGTTCTGTAACAAATATCAATGGTCTTCGTTCTGGTGACTTAGATATGGGTGTTGCGCAATCAGATTGGCAATACCATGGTTACAATGGTACAGCGCCAGAGCAATTCCCTAACGGTGCTTTTAAAGAATTACGTGCAGTATTCTCAGTACATCCGGAACCGTTCACGGTAGTTGCTCGAGCAGACTCTGGTATCAAAACATTTGCAGACCTAAAAGGTAAAAAAGTAAATGTTGGTAATCCAGGTTCTGGCCAACGAGGCACAATGGAAGTATTAATGGGTAAAATGGGCTGGACAATGGACGATTTCGCTGTTGCTTCAGAGCTAAAATCATCAGAACAAGCTGCAGCTTTATGTGATAGTAAAGTTGATGCAATTATCTTTACAGCGGGTCATCCGAACGGTTCAATCAAAGAAGCAACTACTTCTTGTGATGCAATCTTAATCCCTGTTGATAATGCAGAAGCACAAAAACTAGCTGCTGATAATCCATACTATGCAATGACATCTATTCCAGGTGGCATGTATAAAGGAACTGATACAGATACAACAACATTTGGTGTTGCTGCAACATTTGTAAGTTCAACAAAAACAGACTCTGAAACCATTTACCAAATGGTAAAAGCTGTATTTGAAAACTTTAAACGCTTTAAGAAAATGCACCCTGCTTTTGCTCACTTAAAAGAGAGTGACATGATCAGCAAAAACTTATCAGCACCTTTACATGATGGCGCTGTTCGTTACTACAAAGAACGTGGTTGGATGTAATCCGTTAAGTTAATAAAGTAACCTCAAAGCAGAAGTTTGTTACTTCTGCTTTGTTCGTTTTAAAAGCGAATATACCCAAGCCATTTTCATTTAATCGAAAAGCTTAATCAAACAATAAAATGAATGTTGTTTGGGTATAAATAAAGACAATAACAACAAACAATACCATCAAACATTACACTGTATTTTAGATAGGACATTCACTATGAATCAACACAGTCCCAGTGACACACAAATGAGTGATGAAGATTTACAAGATCTTGTTGCTTCTAACGATACAGGCGGACGAAATCCGACTAACAATAACGTATTAAAGCTAATGGCTGGCGTTGCACTCGTCTGGTCACTATTTCAAATTTGGATAGCATCACCACTACCTTTCACTATTGGATGGGGTGTTTTCTCAAGTAGTGAGGCACGTTCTATTCATTTAGGCTTTGCTTTATTTCTTGGCTTCTTAGCTTACCCAGCCTTTAAAAACTCCCCTCGCGACCATATTCCAATGGCTGACTGGCTGTTGGCTGGTTTAGGTTGTTTATGTGCACTTTATCCATTTTTAGCAGACTCTTCGTTGGCGGAAAGTCTATTCGGTATGCGTTTAAGTAACCGACCTAGTGCACCGAAACCTTTCGATATTGCCGTTGCGATAGTCGGGATGTTGATATTACTAGAAGCAACAAGGCGTGCCCTCGGTCCACCACTGATGGTGGTTGCGATGGTGTTCCTTTGTTATACCTTTTTAGGTCCTTACGCACCTGAGCTTATTGCTTGGAAAGGGTCTACTTTTGGCGGAATAATGGATCATCAATGGTTATTCTCTGAAGGTGTTTTTGGTATTGCTTTAGGTGTATCCACCGACCTTGTATTCCTATTTGTATTATTCGGCGCTTTATTAGATCGTGCTGGTGCAGGTAACTACTTCATTAAAGTTGCTTTTTCATTAATGGGACACCTTCGTGGTGGACCAGCAAAAGCTGCAGTTGTAGCATCTGGTATGACCGGACTGATATCAGGCTCATCAATTGCGAACGTGGTAACAACAGGTACCTTTACAATTCCAATGATGAAGCGAGTAGGTTTCTCTTCAGAAAAAGCCGGAGCGATTGAAGTCGCCTCCTCTGTAAACGGTCAAATAATGCCACCAGTAATGGGGGCGGCTGCCTTCTTAATGGTGGAATATGTCAATATTCCGTATTTTGATGTGGTTAAACATGCCTTTTTACCAGCAATTATTTCTTATATTGCTTTAGTTTATATCGTTCATTTAGAAGCGATGAAATTAAACATGCAAGGTTTGACTCGAGAAGATAGCGGTAAGTCAGTTAAAGATGTGTTGATATCTTGGGCAATGACACTACTACCAATTATTGCATTAGCCGGTGGAGCTTATTACTTATCTGAGCTTTATCACTTACTCGCAACTCCTCAAGCTCGTCTTGCGGCAGTGATTGCAGTGATCGCAATACAGTATGGTGTTTTAAAAACTGTCAAAGCAAAAGTCAGCGAAGAAAAAATTGCCAAAACGATTTCAACCGGGGCGATTGTATTAGGTAATATAGTGATTGGTGCTTTTGCACTGTTCTTTTTAATTAATACATTAAAAGAGAATGTTGACTCAGAAATGATGGTTTGGGTTGTCTCTGTTTTAGTACTTGTTGCCTACCTTATACTTGCAAAAATTAGTTCCGCTTATCCTGACCTAATAATGGATGACCCGAACTCACCGGTATTAACATTGCCTGAAACAGGCCCAACGGTGAAATCAGGATTACACTTTTTATTGCCAGTTGTTGTGTTGATCTGGTGTTTAATGATAGAGCGTAAATCGCCAGGGCTTTCTGCATATTATGCAACAGCCTTAATGATATTTATTCTTCTAACGCAACGTTTCCTGTTTGCCTTCTATCGTAAAGCGGACACAAGCAATAAATTTAAACTTGGTTTTAATGAGTTAACTGATGGTTTAATCATGGGCGCGCGAAACATGATTGGTATCGCGATTGCGACAGCAGCAGCGGGTATTATCGTTGGAGCAGTATCGCAAACTGGTGTTGGTTTGAAATTAGCAGCGCTAGTAGAGTACCTCTCTATGGGCCATATTATGCTAATGTTGCTTTGGACAGCCGTGCTGAGTTTAATCTTAGGCATGGGCTTACCAACCACAGCAAACTACATTGTTGTATCGTCATTACTTGCTCCTGTTATTGTTAGCCTTGGGCAACAAAATGGACTCATTGTTCCGTTAATTGCGGTACATATGTTTGTATTTTACTTTGGTATTATGGCCGACGTAACTCCCCCCGTAGGGCTCGCATCCTTTGCTGCTGCTGCGGTGTCAGGGGGGGATCCAATGAAGACTGGCTTTATTGCCTTCTTCTATTCACTGCGTACTGCGTTGTTACCTTTCCTGTTTATTTTTAATACTGATTTATTGTTAATCGATATTAACTTTACACAGGGCATATTTATATTTATTACCGCCACCATGGCGATGTTGATATTTACTGCGGGTACACAAGGTTACTTCATGGCGAAGTCTAAATTATGGGAATCTTTTGCGCTAATTATCATTGCGTTCACATTATTCCGCCCAGGCTTCTGGATGGATTATGTTGTGCCTCCATACGAAGAGCGTGCAGGTAGTGAGTTAGTATCTGCGATGGCAGAAGTCGCCCCCGGCACAGAGCTTCGTATTTTAGTTGACGGCCAAAATGACGTCGGAGATCCAGTGACATTAACGATGTTAATGATCGTAGGTGAAGGTGAAACAGGCGAAGATCGTATTGAGGATTATGGATTAGAGTTACTCGCTCAAGATGATGGTTCAATAATGGTTGATGGTGTTGGATTTGATAGTACTGCTGAAAAAGCTGGCTTCGATTTTGACCAAATTATTGTTGATGTAGGTATTCCGGCTGAACGTCCAAGTAAAGAGTGGTTCTATATTCCTGCACTGCTTTTATTATGGTTTATTGTTGTTATACAACGTAGACGTCGAGATCTAGAAGCAGATAAGGCACCTGAAACGAAGAGTATTAATGTATAAGTGATAGGTCATTTTTATGACCTATTTTCTGACTACTTGCACTTGAATCTAAGCCTTGATTAGCATGCTAATCAAGGCTTTTTTGTTTTAGTTGGGTAGTTTAAAGTATAACTCGTTTGTACTACTGGATAATCTTCCCATTTTTAATGGAGCTCAATAATAGGTATTTTACTCTAGTTTAATTTAACTTTTAAATTAGGAAATCCCACCAAATCCCATGAGAGGCCTTCATGTGTTCTGGTCAAGTCCAACCAGACACTTTTCTAAAGGATTCTTCAAATTCAATTGGCGACTGATCATAATTAGCAGAATACAGTCGTTCAACATTGTAATACTTCATATATTTGGCTATATCATCACGCATATGTGCGCGAGTAGGTGTGTGCTTTAAATTACCAATCGAGCTTTAAACCACCAAATAATCGTTCCACAGCTGCATTATCCCAGCAGGCAGCAACATCGTCCATACTCGCCCGACAGTTCAGCGTTCCAATCGTTATCTAAAGCCCCTCAATAGTGTATTGAGAACCACGACCACTATGAAAAACGATACCTTTAGGTGGCTTGCGTAAGTTATGAACCTTAATTAACGCTTTTTCGACCAGATCACGTGTCATTATTTTGGATATATGCCAACCAACAATACCGTAACCTTCAAGTTAACCTCAAATCACATCAAATCAGTTAAGCGCTTTATATTTGTATCAGAAAGCTCTTTTGTTAGCCGACGATGATCGGGAAGATACTTATCGTGTTCCCAAAAGGCATGTAATGCATCAGCACTCTGTTTAAGTAACGCTTTATATTGTTTAATATTTTCTTTATCTTTCTTTTGAAATTCTTTTTTAAATTTCTTTAATAACTTAGGATCATAAGTCATGCCATCCATCGCTGACATAACCTGAATTGACTCTTTATCATAAGAAGCTAAATGAAGAAACTTGTTGCTAGTATAAATTACTTTTTTAACTGCTGTTGCATAAACCCCATTTAGATTTTTACTGCTATCTAGATACAATTTAATCAACGGCTCACTTTCAATCGCAACGGCATACTGTGCAGGCGTCATGCCGTTTACATCTTCAAAATTGGGATCAAAGCCTTCATCGAGTAAAAGTTTAACTAATTCTTCTTTTTTATAAAGTGTTGTAAGGTGTAGTAATGAGAAGCCACCAGTCAATAATGAAGCTTCTTTGGCATAGACATTTGTTACTTTGGGTAAATTAGCAAATGGCTGGTCTTGAGTAAAACGTAACCCTAATGCGAAGGGAGCATCCACTCTTGATACTTGCCCTGCTACAAAATTAATACCTGGATTTTTTAGTGAATATACTGATTTACTTCCTTCATGATGAAGTAATGGCGTTTTTAAATCGAAAGCAGAATACTTACTTTTCTTAAAGGCGGATAAAATATAGGACATTTTATCGATACTTAGTTCCTTTTCATTCATATAATATTCAAAAGAGTTAGTATTGTAGTAAATAGCCATACCATCAGTATTAATGCCAGAAAAAACTAAAGAAGGCTCAAAAATTTCAAACTCACTATCTATCATCCAAGATAAGACAGGTTTTGTTATACCCTGATAGGTTAACATTGCTTTTTGGCTCACCGCTTTGCTAAACCCCTCGTAATTAAGATAAAACTGTTTGGCATTAAGACTTTCAACCACCGATTTCTCTAAATTTTTATCGAGTACTTGATTAACTTCTGTTTCCATCTCTCCTACTTCATCAATATTTTCATCAACAACTTCATCACCAACGATCACTTGGGTCCATAGTAGACAATTTTCTTTATCTAACCATCTTCCTTCAACATGGCTATCAGGTAGTGTTAGTTCAGATACTTGCTCAACCACTGAATGAGCATTTTTGACTAATTTCCCATTTGATAAGTTTTTACTACTTAAGATTGAGTTGTAAATAGAGGTGCTCAAATTTTCAGCTAAAGCTTTTTTGGCACGCATCTCTGACTGCTTGCGAAACACAAAAAAATCAGAATGTATTTGGGAATCGTATTGCTCTACAGCAATACCTGTAATGATATCTTCAGTTGGAGCAATCGAATTAATCCACTGTGGTTGTGCAGACGATTCATTAAAAGGGCAAGTTACCGCGATAACGGGTAAAACCATAAATAGCGTACTAAATAAAAATAATGTTTTAATCATCAATCTCATTTGATTTTTTTCCCATTTAAAAACATTTGAGTATCAATGTTGTCATAATCATAGTTGAAACGACCTTCCCTCATTTTCACTGTGGTAACCGTCAATTTAATAGGAAATTGTTTCTGCAATTTTTTATTTATTTTTTTAGTTACGCTATCGTTTAGCTCCATTTCCTCTATCGTTTTACTAATATCTGACACTTTTATTGTTGGATTCATTACATATAAACCATGAGATAAATCATCATTATTTAAACGTAGTAATAAGTAAGCCAATTTATACGCAAGATAATCATTAACACTTGGATCTGCACCTAACGATAAAAGCTTTTGTGCTATTTTCAACTGACCTGTTTCTATTGCAAAAGCAAGTGGCGTGTAGCCTAATTCGCTTTGTTGATTAATACCGACACCTAACTGTATTAAAGGTCCAATTAAATCTTCCCTATAACTTGCTATAGCAAAATGTAAAAGACCTAGCTTTTCTTTTCTTTTACTATCGCTAAAATTATAAATAAACGGTGTTTTAATATCGGTAGTACGAATAGCCGAGCGAGTTGTTCTGTAGACATTTCCATTCTTTTCAAAAAAATTTACACTGTCTATTTTCATACCCTTTACGTTTATGTTATATCGTCCAGCTCCATTGAAAAAGGTTTGCTTTCCAATGCCAACGCTAACTTTATTAAGGTCTACTCCAAATGATTTAAGTTGAGTTAACGCATGAGTTTGTTTATTTAAGCTACTACTGGATATCACCACCTGTACAGGCGAATTACTTCTTGAATAATAATAACCAAAGGGAGCTACACTCGGATTTGTAAAAGCAAAAGTGTACCTATTATAAAAATGACTTTCAGCATCATTTACCCAATCAAAGCCACTTTGCTTATAAAGCTCAGCTACATTATAAACTTGACCACGATAATAGGCTTTACTGTTATTTAATAAAGCTTGTGTTGCGCGAACCATTGTTGGAGGGAAACCATTATCAGAAAGTATTTGTTCAATATCACGCTTCGTTAATTGCTCAATTTTTGTATTTAATTTTTCAGCAACTTCATTTACATAGACTTTAACCGCAAATTCAGCCCCAGCTTTACTGACTTTAACACGATACCACAGTAAACAATTCTCTCTGTCTAGCCACCGAGCATCATCAATCACAGCTGAAAGAGCCACTTGACTAACCACCTCTGTTTTCTGTGTTACCTCCTTCCGTATTTCTGCTTTAGACTTGCCCTCTTTTTTACTTTCAATAGTTCGTTTAGTCGAAATTTTTATCCCACTACGAATGGAGCCAGCAAGATTATTAACAGCATCTTGTCTTGCTTTGTTAATAAATTCGTTAATTTCAAGGTAAGTTTCCCCCAGCTTCCCACTTGCACCACCAACAGCATAATAAAAATCATCATCTGTACCTGCACTATTTATCCAACTTGGTTGTTCAGATTCAGCCAAGAATTGACATGTACTTTGTTCAGTCGCATATACCGATTTTGTGAAAATACAAAGAATGGCAAAACTAATAGGTAAGACTTTCATTATTATTCCTTTAACAACTCATTTAGAAAAAAGAGCAATTAGTGACTTTTAAAAGTAGCTAATAATCCAGGAAATTAATTACTGGTTATGTGTGAGCATTTTATATTCTGAAGCGCTCAGAACACTCTGCTCAAGTAACGACAAAGAAACTTTACTGTAGCCAAAAAAGTTAGGATGCAATGTCGATCTAATCGCTTTGCTACTCTCGCTTATATCCTCTTCCATCATTACATTGTCATTAAATTTCATTAATACTTTGTAATCATTATCAGAATACTTGCCAAGATAATCACTACTACCCGAGATCGATTTATACAACAGATCGAATTGGCCGCCTTTTATCTCTTCAATATAATAGCTACCAATATTCGCAATATTAGAATGGCTATTCATTACATCACTATAGGTATCAAAACTTTTTCCATGATAACCATCTCTAGCAGTGTGTAAGCTAATATCAGGCATAAATCCATCAATAGGGAAGATTAATAAAGCACTAATGCCCTTATTTTCAATAATTGCAGAAACGAGATAATTAACGTCTCGATAATAATTTATCTTGATATTATCGCTGCTACTCTTTATGTAAACAGGGGATCCAAAAGTTTCTCTTAATCTATCACTAGAGGCATTAATGTAGATACTTTCTAATTTTTTATTAGATGGAATATCGGTAAATTTTGATAATACAAAACTATAGCCTTTACTCACCACATCAATAGTGTCATTAAATTGCCCGACGGCAATTGAGAGTATCGCAGCAGTGATAACACTTGCCGGTAATTTACTTTTCCATTTAGCAATATGATCTGATTCGCTCATATCAAAACTACCCTTCTATTTTGGGCATTTTTGCAACAACTCGTACACAGGTATGGTCATCGCCTTTGTAGTCCACTATTTCATTATTCATTACCCAGGTGTACTTAAGCAATTGATTCACAACTTGCTTCGCGTTAGAGCCCGCAACTCTTGTTATCGTCGTTACTTTCTCATTTTTACCTTCCATAATTATTTTTTTAGACTCACTTTTCTTATCATTAAAAATGTCTTTTTGAACCATATTTTCTAAACTTGCGGCTAACGAAGCGCGAGCTGCCATTGTTGCAAGGTCAGAGTCTAATGCAACATCTCCCATATTTTCTTCGCAGGCGACACCTACAATTAAATTATCTTCTAGCCCTTCTCGCGGGTTATTTTTCCAGTCAGGAAAAGCTGCGAATAGAGTGGCTGAGTATAAAGTTAATGCAACGGTTATTATTTTTTTCATATTTAAATCCATTAAATGTTTTTTGAGTATTGTGTATTAGCAGTGCTGACGCGCTGTAAATAATTTCTTGTCTCTTCAGCGTTGTGATGCGTAAATATTTGTTTATAAACTTCCTCAGGTGAAAGGTTGTTTATTTTTTTAATCGCTTGTTTACGACTGCCATTACCAAATATTTGATAGATGGGTCCCATACCACCATTGTAAGCAGCAATCATGCAATATTTTAAGCTCTGAGTGTCGCTGACACCTTTAAAATAACGGCTCTTTAATAGGTGTAAATATGTTGAACCAGCCTCAATATTTTGCTCAGGTACAAATAAGTATTCTTTGCTTAACTTGCGTTGCTTTCCTTCAAGGTACTCTGTCACATCAAGACCCGCAGAGGTTGGAACAATTTGCATTAAGCCAAATGCAGGAATATGTGATACAGCTGTCGGACTAAAATTACTTTCAGTTTTAATGACCGCTAAAATTAACTCAGGCTCTAAATCAAAACGCTTTGCTTGTTGTTGAATAGGCTCTATAAAACGTTGCTCTTTTCTTTTAACCCAAGATTTTGGAAACTTAGCTTCGACAACGGTTACTTTATTACCTTTATTATCAATTGATTTGGTAACCTTAATGTTTTTAAGTAATTCATCATTTTCAGATTGTTTTTGTTTTTCATTTTCTGAAACTGGCAACAATGTTTTTTTACTTAACTGCTTAGGTTTAACCGTCTTAATCAACTCCGCAGTATAAGGATCGGCTTTTTGAGCTTCCTCTACCGTTATTGATGATGTAGATACTATTTTTTCTTTCATCGTTTCTACTGAATTTTCATCACCATTAATCGTAGTCACTAAAATAACGTTCTTTTCAAAATCTACTTCCCGCTTGATTTCTAAAGAAGGAGAATAAGATACCCACGATTTTTTAGAGCTAAACGTTGGGTTATCCCATACCTTAGCGACTTTATTTTTATAGTTCGTAAAGTTTTTATTCGCTTGTGCCAAGTAATCATCAAACTCACAATTTTTTTCTGCTTTATATAAATCAAACTTTGCACTGGCACAGGCTTTGTACTGTTCCATTTCAGTATCAAACTCGGCATTCTTATTCAAAAAATGACTCACACTTCCGCAACTTTTTTGTTGAGATTGTAACTCACATAGCTCTCCTATCGTTTGCGCCGAAACAAATGCGCTACAAAAGAATAAAGGGGTTAATACTAATTTTTTATACATTAAATTTCCTTTGATGATCGGTATTTACTGATTAATAGTTAATCGTTCCATTCTAAATTCACAGTTTTGAGCATATTGGAGTAATAGACTAAAACCGGGTTTGTCATGTGATAAAGGTGTCTCATCTAACTTTTCAAAGCGTGAGGTGTCTATTTTCTCTTGGCAAAGCAAAGCGACATTGACATCGAATGAGGTTAACTCATTTGTTGCTAAAATCGCTTCAATACCGTCATAAAGGTTATTATCAGGAAAGGTTATTGGGGTGTTTGACTGAACGACTTCATTTTCAATCAAAACACCCGTGCTTCCATCCTTATAAACTTGGAATAAAGAAAGGTAACCATCTTTTTTAGTTTCTATATTTATAAAATAATACTCACCTTGCTTTAAACGACTATTGGTTGAATCAAGCAAAACGTTATTTGAACCATGGCTAAAAAAGAGATTTTCATACTGCGTGTCAGGTAATATCAGTTGCCCTTTTTGATGCGTTAGTTGCCACCCTCCCACAAAACGCTCTATACCAATTTGAGGCAAACAATCATGTTGAGATATCCAATTTTTCACTAAGGAAACATTTTGCCAATAAGCAGGTATTTTAGTTTGGCAATCGCCTAAACTTAACCACGTATTAAGACGTTGGTAAAAGCTGGTTTTATTATATTGAACCGCCACATAATATTGCCCATCTATTAACTCAGAATGAGCAACAGTCACATTATTCCGAAAGACCACATCCGTCTGAGTTTTAGATTCTGAGGATGAAGTTTTAGTCAGCTTGCCATCTTTAAACTGTTTTTTAGACTGTACATCTTTAGTCACACGCACTTCGATGTTAGTAGAAAGATCACTATAAGCTAACGACTTTGCTTGTTGATAAGTGCTTGCTTGCCCATACCCCAAAATAAGGTCGCTATCTCCGTGCTTTTGCCCATACCAATTTGGTGAAGCAAAAACAGAAGCACTTATAAAGAGAAAGGCAAAGAGATATTTAATCATTCTTCTACTTTTGGTTCTGGAGCTTGGCGTAAAGACCATGACTCCTTTGGGGCTCCATGTTTATCGTAACTCGTTAAGGAGATCATATTTCCACTTTGCGAACCTGATATTAAATAGTCACCATTTACAATCCCATAATTTAATTCTTTGGAAGTTTTGAGTAACTTTTTGTATGCACCTAAATGAAATACCAGCTCATTGTTAGCCAAAGGGCCACTCAACAACTGGACATCTGTCTGATAAGACCCAGTCGATTCAGCTAATGTCCAACTTAGGCGGCCATTTGCCCCAACGCTTGGTCCTGCAACGTACCAACTCTGATTCTTTCCATCTAAATAATGCCCCGCAACCAACTGGTTCGCACTACCAAAAGCAACCGACTTTACAGAGCTAATATTTTTAAAGACCAAATCACCATTTGTATCAGCAGCAAACACAGCACTCATATCAAAAAACTGTGTCACGCCCGTTTCTTTATTAGTTACTGGTACTTTGAGCATAGTGATCTGATTACCCGCCCCTTGCAGGTGCGCACTCTCGAAGTTAACTTGTAGATTTGAATTAGCGATATCGGCTGCGTTAACAAATGTGGTCGAGAATAAAATGCTTGATAAAATTATTGTTTTTTTAAACATGATATGTTCCATATAGATTAATGATTATTCTTAAAATAACTGTGCCTGTTATAACTTAAAGTGATAATGCTTTATTACCCAAAATAGTAGGATGCTGGCGTTTTAAATCGCCCATTTCAAAAGAAGTTGATTTCACATTTTCATAAACGTCGTGGTACACATCTTCGATACTGCGTTTACCTTCAATGAGGGATTTCATTAGGTAAAAACTAAATAAACGTTGCTGCTTTTCGACAAACATATTTGAGTATTCTTTATCTCGTCCCGCTGTGATCACTACCATGCGTTGTTGATCGATTGCGACTTTTTTCGGCACTAAACGAGAAGCTGCCACTCCTTTTATAACTGAAACGCCATCTGTTGCACCACTGAAACAGCTATCGACTAATACTATTATTTTCCCAGCTTTACTGTCAGATAAAGTACGGTAAATATTATTTAACTTAAAGTAAGGATCGTCTTTGATGTAATCGGGGATTTTATCTTGTGGCAAAATATAGGGTTCGTTATCTGGTAAAGCAGGAATACCATGTCCGCTGTAGTAAAAATAAACCGTATCACCTTCGCTGATATTTTCTAACATTAAGCGTAATTTATCTTTTATTGCACCGCTTGTTGCTTGCTGATCAATCAAGCTATAGATATGACGTTCAGGCACACCGAGAGCTTTGTACGCGACACTTACCATTGTTTCGCCACTGTTGCGGGAAAAAGCAATTTCATCGGAGTTTGCATAGTCTTCAATAGCCAAATTAAAGAACCACTTGGTTTTATCTTGCACTGCTGGCGTTAGTTTTGCTAATAAGCCTTGTAATTCATCACTATCACCTTTATCAGACAACGTTAGTTGAGATTGCACCTCAAATTTGTCAATTAAATTTGGATTTTGCAGTTGAACATCATTAGTGCTAAGCGTTTTTGAAGTCGATTGTAATGTGACACTTATTGCTTCAGGCTGATAATTAGTCGTTGCAATATCGCCAATAAATTTGTCCCCTTGATAGGTTGCAAAAATATCAACTAACTCAATCTGAGAGTCTGATACACCATAAATAAGTACTAAATCTAAGTGCTCAATATTTTTGAAAGTATCTCTGGCTTTCTCTTTGGGAACATTCAAAACAATATCACGATTATAATTTTGATTCGAAGCCTTGAAATTCACATACATTTGTTGATTTTCAGCATCGTAACTTTTAGCCGTTAATATCGGTTTTCCCATCACATCTTTAAATGCTTGTGCTATAAATTGTGCATTGTTATCACCTACTAATTCTCGCTTTTTAACACTAGAATTTTGAAGAATTTTAATGGTTTGATTACGCTGTTCTACACGTTGACGGTATTTCGCTTGAATAGCATTAACTTCAATTTGACGCTGTTGACTAATTGTTTTTATTCTATCTTTAAACTCTGCTTTTGTTTCAAATTGATCTTTAATAATTGCAGGTGCAATAGGTAACTCTGGCGCAGGAATTTCCGCTGGAATATCAGACATACTAATCGCAAAATACTTTCTCTCATAAAAAGAAGCGACTGCACCAACTAACTCAATTGGTTTATCGGTTTTCATACAAGAAATAGATTTATCCATTAAATGAATACTGTTTTGCCTGACGTCACCTGATGATAAAAAAGCTAATGTATTAGACGCAGGAACATTCACTTCTCTAGTTATTGTTTGCCCGTTCAAAATAATGGCCGCATCGACGATTAGTTCACCTCCCCATGTCCAAACATCTGTAGATTGATTACAAATACGTCCATGGTTTGAGTTTGAAAAAGTAAACTGATTGACTTGTTCTAATGAGAAGGATGACGATGAGAATGCGAGTAGACATGCTCCGATAATAGATTGTATTTTCATTATATTTTTCATGCCGTTAGGATCAACGGCAATAATGTCAAATAAAAATAGTAAGTCAATCCCATTATAATTATCAGGTTATTTTTTGTGAGATACTTCAGAGAAACTCAAAAGTGAAATTAAAATAACAGAAAAACACTCTGGAATGTTAACTTAACTGTTTATATTCGAAATAAATAAGGCCCCAAATTGCTTTATTTGATGTCACCTCCCTTCTAGGGTAAATGACCGAAATTTTCTCAATTAATCACTAATATGCAAATATTAATAATTATTCTGAATCGCCATTCGTGGCATTCTGACATCATCAAAAAACATCGTATATGTTATTGTTAAAATGACTGTTTAGCTTGGGAAAACTTTACGCTGAGGTTTTACGTCAACATTGATTTATTGTGGTTGAATGCAATATGTATTATTACAGTTTAATCTCGTCTCAGATGCTCTGGTTGGAAGCCTATAGTTTTTGAACTATCGTGATAGTCGAGTCAATTTAAGCATCGCTAACAGTTATTTTCCCAGATAGCAGCTTCTCCTGCTTACTATTCCAATTGCTCATACCCCTCCACTTTAATTACTTTGTCTGTTCAGTAAAAATAGAACAAAATCGGGATTACTTTCTTCTATAACCAAGCGACTTGCGGGTACTTACTTGTTCAAGTAATTGGGTATATACAACAAGGGTTATCCGCTAATGACACATGTATTTCATCGCCACTGCCATGCCAAACTTCCTTCTATTGCTTCGGGCGAAGGGGTTTATTTATTTGATACTGAAGGTAAGCAATATTTAGATGGTTGCGGAGGAGCTGCTGTATCTAATTTAGGGCATAACCACACCGCTGTTAAAGATGCGATTAAACAACAGCTCGATGCTATACCGTTTGCGCATACAGGATTTTTTACTAACCAAGTTAGCGAAGATCTGGCTACGTTATTAACTGACTTAGCACCCGATCCTCTTAATCATGTTTATTTTGTTAGCGGTGGTTCAGAAGCTGTGGAGTCTGCATTAAAAATGGCTCGACAGTATTTTGTTGAAATCGGAAAGCCGCAAAAAACACAGTTTATTGCGAGACGACAAAGTTATCATGGTAATACATTAGGAGCACTAGCTGTTGGTGGTAATGAATGGCGCAAGGAACCTTTTAGACCCTTACTTTCCTCTGTTCATCATATCTCGCCTTGTTACGCCTATCGTGACCAAGGTGACAATGAGACAGAGTTAGATTATTCAATGCGCGTCGCCAATGAGCTAGAAACAAAGATACTTGAAGTTGGTGCAGACAATGTGATGGCATTTGTGGCTGAGCCAGTAGTCGGAGCAACCACGGGAGCGGTGCCTGCAACGGAAGGCTACTTTAAACGTATACGTGAAATTTGTGACCAATATGATGTACTTTTAATTCTTGATGAAGTGATGTGTGGGATTGGCCGCACCGGGACCTTTTATGCATTTGAACAAGATAAAATAATTCCTGACTTAGTAACTATCGCCAAAGGACTAGGTGCAGGTTACCAACCTATCGGTGCAGTGGTTGCTAGCAGTAAAATTTATGATGCTATCGCTAATGGCAGTGGATTTTTTCAACATGGCCATACCTTTATGGCTCACCCGATGGCATGTGCATCGGCCTTAGCAACCATCAACACGATTCTAAATGAACATTTATTAGATAAAGTGACCGAACAAGGCGAAAAGCTAAAAAATAAACTTGAAGTAGCACTTCAGCCTTTGCCTTATGTCGGTGATATAAGAGGACGAGGACTCTTTTTAGGTGTTGAATTAGTAGCAGATAAATTAACAAAAATGCCGCTAGCAAGCAGTACTGAAGCGAATAAAAAAGTAAAAAATATTGCAATGCAACATGGTTTAATGTGTTATCCAATGGCAGGGACTATAGATGGAAAACAGGGTCATCATATTTTAATTGCTCCCCCTTTTATCATTAATGATGAACAGTTGGATGAATTAGTCACTAAACTAACCTCTGCTTTAATTGAAGCAGCTAAGGCATGGGGATAAATATGCAATATATTGATGATAAAGCAGCGATTATTGTTGCTCCTAATGGGGCAAGAAAAACAAAACAAGATCATCCAGCTTTGCCAATAACAACCGCAGAGATCGTTGCTGATGTGATTGCATGCCGAGATGCGGGCGCAGCCATGGTGCATTTACACGCAAGGGATAAAAATGGCCTACATTCTTTGGCTATTGACGATAACCTATTAACTCAAGAAGCAGTCAAAACCGCGGTTGGTGACAGTGTTATAGTGCAACTAACTACTGAAGCTATTGGCCAATACACACCGCAACAGCAAATGCAGCTAATTAAAGAAACAACACCTGAAGCTGCTTCGTTTGGGCTCAATGAACTTATTCCCGATGACTCTTATTTACCTGAGGCAGAAAAATTTTTCAACTGGGTTGCTGATAGCGGCATGATTGCACAATATATTTTGTATTCGGCAGAAGATTTAACACGTTATTTTAGTTTAATTAAACAGGGAATCTTGCCTAATAAAAACCATCATTTATTATTTGTTTTAGGCCGATACCATAAAGATTTATTATCTTCACCTAGGGACTTATTGCCATTTTTAAAGCAACCTGATTTTAAGCAATTAATGGAAAGTGGTGATAAACGTTGGGCTGCTTGTGCCTTTGGGCCTAGTGAGCAAAAGTGCTTAACAAGTGCCATGCTAATGGGCGGGGATATTCGAGTAGGGTTTGAAAATAACCTACATAATAGCCATGGCGCAAAAGCACATAGCAATGCACAACAAGTAACGGATATTAAAGCATTAACAAGTTTACTGAATATAGACCTTCATGACGCACACAGCTTTCGTAAAGCTTTATTGAGTTAAGCTAGCTTAGGTTGAGTTAGGTTAAACTGAGTTGAATTAAGCTAAATGAACTTAACTCTTAAAAACGCCAAAATCACAACCTTCAAGTCGAAAAAGAAAGTGTTGATGCTGATATTGATGTTCAGCACTTTCTTTTTTATTTAACTTTTTAATGCAATCTTTTTCATTGGTTTTTCTTCACCTAGCCTAGCTGCTTTAATTACAATCTTTGCCCAAACAATGGTTTAGCCACCGACTGAATTCATAAATTTTTCTGGAAGAGAGCCTATAGCTAGGTATAAAGACATAATAACCATAACTGGTTTGCATCGATAAATTAAGAGGATTAACTAAATCGCCACTTTGTAACGATCCTTCGACCATAAAATCGGGTAAGAGAGCAAGGCCTAAACCATCTTTTGCCACTTCTAAAGACATATAAAAATGCTCAAACCCAGTGGCACTATATTGACTGTTATAAACTAACCCTTTGTATTTTTTAAATTGCTCCCAGAGGTGAGGACGAGTGATATGCGGGATCAAGGTTTGCTTTTTAATATCTTCAATACAAGTTATCGGATTATTCATCATTAACTTGGCAGAAGCGACTAATACAAGGCGCTCACGTCGTAACAAAGTCGCATTTTCATAATGTTGTGAGATAGGCAGGCAACGAATAGAAAGGTCGCTATCGCCGTTAGTTTGATTGATTAGACCATCACCGGTTTTAATGCTGACTTGGATTTTGTTGTTTAAATGATGGAACGCTTCAATACGAGGAACTAACCATAAGCTTGCAAATGAAGGCGTTACATTTAATGTCAGTACTTCTTGAGCATGATCTTTTGTGCTCAAACTCGTGGTTGCATATTGAATTATTTCGAGGGCTTCAATGATTTTAGGAAGATAACTCTCACCCGCCGAAGATAATTTAATACCATTAAGGTGTCGACTGAATAGAGGTTGTTGTAATTGTTGCTCTAACACCGATATTTGTTTGCTCACAGCACCTTGAGTAACAAACAACTCTTTTGCCGCTTTTGAAAAACTCAAGTTATTAGCTACGGCAACAAAGGTTCGTAAAGCTTTTATTGAGGGTAAGTTAGCTTCATTAAGCATCACGTTTCACCATACGAACAAGTAATGTTAGGCAGAGGAATTAACAAAGAAGCAATAGCATTAAAATTCAGCCGTTCACCTATCTGATTAAAGATAAACGACCTCATTATTGCAATAGAAATTAACCTTGTGGTTTTACAACTAACACATGCACAGGTGAGTTTTGTACCACTTTACTCGCAACAGAACCTAACATAACCTTATCTACTTTTGAACGTTTATGGCTAGGCATAATGATCAGATCTACTTTTAATTTTTCTGCATATTTGATGATCGTTTTATATGCTTTACCTTCTGCAACATAGGTTGTGTAATCAATTTTTTCTTTCATTTGTGATTCAGCAAATTTAGCCAACTGTGTTTTTATATCGGCTTTCATTTTTTGTGCTGCATCTTTAGGAAAGTAAGTCGCAACCATCGACATATGCACGCCAGGTAAAACGGTTAAAAGATGTATATGGGCATCGGTATTTTTACCATACCAAATAGCGAGTTGCACAGCTTTATCTGAAAAGCCTTTTTCATTTAAATCGATAGGAACAAGGATATTTTTATACATAATTTTTACTCTTATTTTGGAGTAGCAGAATCTGAATTTTACGTAACAAGTATATGAACAATACTGTCATATAGAAAGGGAAAGTTAGATTCTAAAGTGTTTAATTTGAACTAGCTTTTACTGTTAAAATTGAAAAATGTAAATTTCGCTTAATTATTCGTGTGCCACGCTTTTTAATAGGCGATCCATCGCTCTATATGTTAACGCTTCGCATAAGTGGGCTTTTGAAATATCAGTTTGACCTTGAAGATCGGCAATGCTTCTTGCCACTTTTAACAGGCTATGCCAAGCACGAATCGACAACCCCATTTTTTCAATTGCTTGTTCCAGAAACAAGGCATCTTGTTGGCTTAATATACAAAAGTTATTGATTTCCTGGCTAGACAAATAGTGGTTTAACTTGCCCTGACGCTGTAGCTGAATTTTTCTTGCTTTTAACACTCTTTCTTTTACATCACAGCTCTTTTCAGTTAAGTTTTTCGCACCTTGTTGAGATTCAGCCAACATACCTTTAGGTAATAAGGGAACCATTAGCGACAGAGAGAATCGATCTAAAAAAGGGCCTGACAAACGATTCAGGTAACGTAATATTTGGTCTGGCGTACTGCGCCTTAAATTTCCTGATATATGTCCGCAGGGGCTCGGGTTCATGGCTGCAATCAATTGAAAATGCGCTGGAAAGGTTACTTGGTTAGCCGCTCTTGAAATAGTGACGTCATGTGTTTCCATTGGCTGGCGTAAACTATCTAACACTTGCCTCGGGAATTCAGGTAGTTCATCGAGGAATAATACACCATGGTGTGATAAGGAAATTTCTCCCGGCTTAGGCTTCCCCCCGCCTCCAACTAACGCAACAGAAGATGCGCTATGATGTGGAGCGCGATACGGAGGCAAAAACCAATCGTCACGTCGTTTGCCACAGACGGAATAAACCGCAGCGGTTTGTAAAGCTTGCTCCTCTTCTAAATTAGGTAAAAGTGTCATAAAACGCTCAGCAAGCATACTTTTCCCGGTTCCTGGAGGGCCGATTAACAATAAATTATGAGATCCCGCCGCCGCCACTTCCAACACTCTTTTTGCTTGTTCTTGACCTAATACATCTGAAAAATCAACCTCACTCTCTTTACTCACTGGCGCTGCGCTTTGTTGTGCCGCCTGTAACGTTGTTTGTTGCTGTAAAAAAGCACACACATCTAATAGATGAGGAGCAACAAAACCTTGTGCTCCTGTTAAGGCACATTCATGCTGATTATCGGCACAAACTATAACTTGTCGCTGTTGTTTTTTTGCGGCTAGGGCACAGGGAATAATGCCATCAACACTGCGTAACTCACCGGACAAGGATAATTCACCATAACATTCATAGTTCAAAATATCGGGACATTGAATTTGCTCAGAAGCGATTAAAATACCTAACGCGATCGCCAAGTCGAAACGCCCTCCTTCTTTAGGTAAATTAGCGGGCGCTAAATTAACAGTAATTCTTTTACTGGGAAACTTATAATGGCTATTGAGAATGGCGCTTCGTACTCTATCCTTTGCTTCTTTTACCGAGGTTTCAGGTAAACCAACCAGCGAAAAACCAGGCAAACCAGTACCTAGATGAACTTCCACCTCAACTTCCGGTGCATCTACGCCTGAAATAGCTCGGCAAACTAACCTTGCTAACGCCATGTTGTTCTCCTTTTTTAAACAATAGTTATCACCTAAACCTGCTTACCATTAAAACTTGGTTATCATTAAAGCTTTGTTAGCATTAAAACTAAGTGAGCCATCAAATTAGTCATTAGTTAAAACTAGTCATCCATCAAGATCGATGATCCACTAAAACTAAGTCGCCTATTAATTTACAGTATCGAATAGGTTGCGCTACAAAACGCGAACAAGTGATTGTTCTATCAATAATTTGCTTAAAAATGTGACAAATGTTGTTTGATAAGCGCTTTTTTGCTATAAAGAGCACCCTTTTTTAAATTCAAATTGGCAGTTTTTGAATGCCCTTTGATTACCTTCATTAAATTCAGGAAGAGCGCATGAATGGTGCAAACTTTGTTGTACACGCTTTAAAAGAACAAAACGTAACACAGGTATTTGGCTACCCTGGCGGTGCTATTATGCCGCTCTACGATGCGCTATATGATGGAGGTGTTGAACACTTACTTTGTCGCCATGAGCAAGGTGCTGCGATGGCTGCAATCGGGTATGCTAGAGCCACGGGTAAAGTAGGCGTATGTATCGCTACGTCAGGTCCGGGTGCAACCAATTTGATCACAGGTTTAGCTGATGCATTATTAGATTCAATTCCTATTATCGCTATCACCGGACAAGTACCAACCAATTTAATTGGTACCGATGCCTTCCAAGAAATTGATGTATTTGGTTTATCATTAGCCTGTACCAAACATAGTTTTATGGTTCAAAGCGCAGACCAGCTAGGGCCTATCATTGAACAAGCCTTTGAAATCGCTACCACTGGCCGCCCAGGTCCAGTACTGATTGATTTACCTAAAGATATTCAAATCGGTCCCAGTGTTGCGCATACTCTTGCGAAATTAGTTCATAGTAATAATTATTTAGACAACCGACTGATTGCACAAGCGAAACTGATGATTGAGTCCTCAAATAAACCACTACTGTATGTTGGTGGCGGTGTCGGTATGGCCAATGCAGTAGGTGAATTGCGAGACTTTATTGAACAAACCAGAATACCCAGCGTTTGTACCTTGAAAGCAATCGGTTGCATTCCTCATCACTCTCCCTACTTTATGGGGATGGTCGGTATGCACGGTAGTAAAGCATCTAATTTAGCGATTCAAGAATGTGATTTACTAATTGCTATTGGAGCCCGTTTCGATGATCGAGTGACAGGAAAGTTGGATGAGTTTGCACCTAATGCAAAGGTGATCCATTTAGATGTTGATGCCGCTGAAATAGATAAATTACGCCAAGTAACGCTTTCAATGACTGACGACTTGAAACAGGTTTTGCCCGCGATCACTATTAAACCTAATATTACTCCCTGGAAAAAGCATATTGCGACAATGAAAGCAAAACATGTGAGTCGATATGATCATCCAGGTGAGCCTATTTTTGCACCTGCATTATTGCGTCAGCTTGCTCAGTCGATTCCCGGTGATACGGTAATTTGTAGCGATGTAGGGCAACATCAAATGTGGGTTGCACAACATATGTTTGTAGATCGCCCAGAAAACCACATCACCAGTTCAGGTTTAGGAACCATGGGATTTGGTATCCCAGCCGCTGTTGGCGCTCAAGTTGCTCGCCCTAATGATATGGTTATTGCGATTTCAGGTGATGGTTCATTTATGATGAACGTACAAGAATTAGGCACCATTAAACGTAAAAAATTACCGATTAAAATCCTATTGATTGATAACCAACGTTTAGGCATGGTGAGACAATGGCAAGAGCTATTTTTTAACGGTCGTTATAGCGAAACAATTTTAACAGATAATCCAGATTTTGTGACCTTAGCGAGTGCTTTTGATATCCCAGGTGAAACCATTGAAACTAAGTCGCAAATAAGCCAAGCATTACAACGTTTATTGACAAGTGAAGGGCCATATTTGTTACATGTTTCAATCTCAGAAGCTGAGAATGTTTGGCCGCTAGTGCCACCTGGTGCACCTAATGACAAAATGATGGAGAGTATCGAATGAAGTCTTTATTAATTATTGAAGCTAAAAATAGCCCAGAATTTTTAGAGCGGTTATTACGCGTTTGTCGTCATCGAGGATTTACTACCACCAACATCAATGCAGAGACAGGTAATTCGCAACAAACCTTACACATTACTATTACCGTGGTCAGTGAGCGAAACATTAGCTTATTGACTAAGCAAATTGAAAAAATTATAGGGGTCAAGCAAGTGGCAACCCTACGACAAGAAAAAAATATCAAAGCAACAGCGTAAATTGCAGATTGTGCCGTAACAGGATATCTGTTTTACTGCTATTAACACTTATTTATATCAGCGCCAAGTAGTTTGGCCAGCAAGCAGTTTAAGGAAATTAACATGCCAGTTTATCGTTCAAAAACATCAACACACGGTCGTAACATGGCAGGTGCTCGTGCATTATGGCGCGCAACTGGTGTAAAAGATGATGACTTCGGAAAACCGATCATTGCTATCGCAAACTCATTTACACAGTTTGTACCGGGACACGTTCACTTAAAAGATATGGGCCAATTGGTTGCTCGTGAAATTGAAAAAGCCGGTGGTATCGCCAAAGAATTTAATACCATTGCTATTGATGATGGTATCGCAATGGGTCACTCAGGTATGTTATACAGCCTGCCTTCACGTGATTTGATCGCTGATTCAATTGAATATATGGTCAACGCTCACTGTGCAGATGCGATTGTTTGTATCTCTAACTGTGACAAAATAACTCCGGGAATGTTAATGGCGGCATTACGCTTAAACATTCCGGTTATTTTTGTATCTGGCGGCCCAATGGAAGCAGGTAAAACTAAGCTTTCTGATCAAATCATCAAACTAGACCTTGTTGATGCAATGGTAATGGGACCTGATAAAAACGTCTCTGATGAAGATTTAGAAAAAGTAGAGCGTAGTGCTTGTCCTACTTGTGGTTCTTGTTCTGGTATGTTTACCGCGAACTCAATGAACTGTTTAACTGAAGCGTTAGGTTTATCACTACCGGGTAATGGGTCAATGCTAGCGACACACGCTGACCGTGAAAACTTATTTTTAGAAGCTGGTCGTCGTATTGTTGATATTGCGAAACGTCACTACCAAGAAGATGACTACTCTGTATTACCACGTTCTATCGCTGGTCGCCCTGCTTTTGAAAATGCAATGGCACTAGATATTGCGATGGGTGGTTCAACTAATACTATTCTGCATTTATTAGCCTGTGCACAAGAAGCGGAATTAGACTTCACCGTTGCAGATATGGATAAGATGTCTCGTCGTATTCCACAGCTTTGTAAAGTTGCACCTTCTACACCTGAATACCATATGGAAGATGTACATCGCGCCGGTGGTGTAATGGCAATCTTAGGCGAGTTAGATAGAGCAGGTTTATTAAATAGTGACATTCCTACTATTATAAGCCCGACCATGAAAGAGCAGCTTGCTCATTACGATATCATGCAAACTAAAGACCAAGCGATTATCGACTTCTATCGTGCAGGCCCTGCTGGTATCCGCACCGTAAAAGCATTTAGCCAATCTTGTCGTTGGGATACCGTAGATAACGACCGTAAAAATGGTTGTATCCGCTCACTTGAGAATGCCTTCAGTACCGAAGGTGGTTTAGCAGTATTATTCGGTAATATGGCAGTTGATGGCGCCGTAGTTAAAACTGCGGGAGTTGATGACGATAATCTAACCTTTACTGGTCCAGCTAAAATATACGAAAGCCAAGATGATGCTGTTGAAGCAATTCTAGGTGGCAAAGTGGTTGCGGGTGATGTGGTTGTAATTCGTTACGAAGGTCCACAAGGTGGCCCGGGCATGCAAGAAATGCTTTACCCAACGTCTTACCTTAAATCAATGGGACTAGGCAAGCAGTGTGCATTGATTACCGATGGTCGTTTCTCTGGTGGTACTTCTGGCCTGTCAATTGGTCACGTTTCACCAGAAGCTGCTGCGGGTGGTGTAATTGGTTTAATTGAAAACGGTGACATCATCGATATCAACATTCCAACACGTGCGATGGACTTAAAAGTTTCTGAAGAAGTATTAGCAGAGCGTCGTGCGAAACAAGATGTTATTGGCTGGAAAGCAGTGGATCGTATCCGCCCTATTTCTGCAGCATTAAAAGTCTATGCAATGATGGCAACATCAGCAGATAAAGGCGCTGTACGCGATTTATCTAAACTTAAATAGCCTTTAACAGTCTTAAAAAATATTGAATAAACTAAAATAGCTATTTAAATAAAATAGATAAAGAAAAAGCCCATTCTGATTATGAATCATAATGGGCTTTTTTATTGTTTATCATTTATATGTGATAACGCTAGATTACTTTGGCAAAAAATAATATCAGCTATTTTTTCTATTAGGTATCACGCTGGATCTTTCAACTAAAGTGGGTTCAAGCTGGATCTCTAAATCAGTATCTCGCTGAGTTTGTATTTTATCTAATAAAGTATCAAATGCTTGCTGGCCAAGATGAAACTTAGACTGATGGATGGTGGTGAGCGAGGGGCTCATATAGCGCGCTATTTTAATATCATCGTATCCAATAATAGACAAATCATTAGGAATGGATAATCCTAACTCATTGGCCATATTAATCACCCCCATTGCCATCATATCGTTACAAACAAATAATGCCGTTGGCAGAGTTCCTTGCGCATATAAAGCTTTAAAAGCAACCGCACCACCTTCACATTCAAAGTTTGCCGGTACAATCCAGTGATCATTAATAATTAGGTTTGCATCCAGCATTGCCTGTTTAAAACCAGCGTAACGTTTCTTTGCGGTAGGTTTATCTAGCGGACCATGGATACAGCCAATATCAGTATGGCCTTGCTTGATCAGGTATTGAGTTGCAATATAACCACCACGGTAGGAGTTGTCTTGAATTTTATCGGCGGGGAAGTGTGTTTCACCTGAGTCCATGACGACTGTGGGTACGGGCTTATGTCGCGCAAAAATATCTATATTTTGGTTCACTAATTCATCACTCATTAGCAATAATCCATCTACTCTTTTTTGCAGTAACATATCAATATTAAATCGCAGCCGGTCAAAATCTCCCTCGGTATTACATAACAATAAATTGTACCCTTGCTCATAACAACGACGCTCCACCCCTTTTACTACTTCAGCAAAAAAAGGGTTGATTGAAGTCGTCACTAACATACCAAAAGTATGCGTATTTTTTAACTTTAAGCTACGAGCCAGCGCAGAGGGAGCGTAATTTAATGCCTCAACGGCGGTTAACACTTTTTCGGTAACAGCTTCACTAACATAACGAGTCTTATTTAATACATGACTCACGGTGGAAGTAGAAACTTGGGCATGCTTTGCTACATCTTTAATAGTGGCCATTGTTTTATTTATTTCCTTGCAGTTATGCTCTTGCAGCTATGCTCTTTTAGTTAAGAACTCAGTTACATCTTGACGATATGGAATAGAGGATTGAGCACCTTGACCGGTCACAGTAATGGCAGCGGCTGCATGGGCAAATTGTATCGCTTCGTTTAACGATTTATCTTCTAACAATGCAGTTAAAAAAGCACCATTAAAGGTGTCTCCTGCCGCTGTTGTATCAACCGCATCAACTTTATAACCCATAATCTGTGAACCTTCACCTTCTTTACTTAACCACACCCCTTGACTACCTAAAGTAATCAATACGGTTTTAATCTGTTTTTTGTGCAGCGCATCTGCAGCTAATTGGGCGGATTGTGCATCAAATACCTTAATACCAGTCAATATTTCAGCTTCTGTTTCATTTGGCGTAATAATATCAATCAGTTTTAATAGTTTATCACTGAGGTGTTGAGCTGGCGCTGGATTAAGAATAACAGTAGTACCGGATTTATTTGCAATTTCAGCGGCATATTCGATGCTTTCCATTGGCACTTCTAATTGTAATAACAACATATCAGCCTGTTCGATAATGCGAGTATGCGCAGCAATACGCTGTGGTGTTAAACATGCATTTGCTTCAGCAGAAATACAAATACTGTTTTCTCCCGTAGCTGCAACCTGAATCATAGCGATTCCAGTTGGCGTATCCTTTTCAATCATGACTGCATCAATATTAATACCGTCTTTTTCGAACTCTTGTCGGATATTAAGACCAAAACTATCGTCTCCTACACAGGCAATAAAGCTAACATTTGCCCCTAAACGAGCAGCAGCAACCGCTTGGTTTGCTCCTTTACCACCAGCAATAACAGAATAACCTTGCCCATGTAATGTTTCGCCTGGACGGGGAAAGCTACCAACCCTCAGAACATGATCTGCATTAACACTGCCTAGTACTGTTAGTTGACGCATAAGAATACCTTTTGAGATGGGTTACATAAAATTAGCCTACTAAGCCAATATACATAACATATTAATAAATAGAGACTAATAAATTTAAATTCTAAATAAGTGTAAACAAGAGAGGTCACTTTACGTAACCTCTCTATAAATTATTTTACAATCATCATTAATGGTACAGGAATGCTTTTAGCAACGGTTTTGCCCGTTAAAACTGCAACAGCTGATTCAACACCGATTTCACCAATTAGCGATGGTTGTTGTGCAATCGTTGCACCTAAAAGACCACGCTTAACGGCTGCGATACCATCTTCAGTGCCATCAAAACCAACGATTAAGATGTCTTTACCTGAAGCTTGTACAGCGCGGAATGCACCTAATGCCATTTCATCATTTTGCGCAAATACAGCTTGAGTTTGTGGTTGTGATGAAAGTAAGTTTTCCATAACATTTAACCCTTTAGTACGGTCAAAATCAGCTGGTTGACTTGCCAATAATTGCATATTTTCACTCTTAACTGCTTTCATGAAACCTTCACCACGTTCACGTGCAGCAGAAGTACCGGCAATACCTTCAAGTTGAACAATTTTTGCATCTTTACCAATTTTTTCACTGATATATTTACCCGCCATCTCACCACCGGCAACATTATCAGAAGCAATATGGCTAACGACTTCACCGTTATTTGCTGCTCTATCTAAGGTAAACACTGGTGTATTGGCTTTATTCGCCATACGTACCGCATTAGATACAGCATCAGAATCCGTTGGATTGATCAAAATCGCTTTCACACCACGTACTAATAAATCTTCAACATTTGCTAGCTCTTTACTTGGATCATTTTGTGAATCAAGCACAATCAATTTGTAATCTAGCTCTTTTGCTTTTTTCTCTGCACCTTCTTTCATGGTCACAAAGAATGGATTATTAAGTGTTGAAACCACCATCGCAATCGTATCTTGTGCTGCTGCGCCAGCATTAAAAGTAGCTGAAATAACAGCGGCTGAAATTAATGTAGTTAACTTTTTCATTGAACATTCCTTTTCTTGGTTTTAAAAAATAAATTAATGTAAATTTACATAACTTGTTATCTATTAGTGATTGTTTATCAATTGTTATTGATTGTTTGTTATTTATTACCTGTTACTGTTGAGTGTTTATTTATTTTTGTTATCGACTAATACGGCTAACAAAATAACGGCTGCTTTTACTATCATTTGGAAGTATGAAGACACATCTAATAGATTTAAGGCATTATTTAAAACACCAATAATCAATGCACCGATCAAAGTGCCCATGATGTAACCTCTACCGCCGGCTAGACTTGTTCCACCTACCACAACGGCAGCAATCGCATCTAATTCATAGCCCATGCCCGCGGTTGGCTGTGCCGATGACAAACGAGAAGTGATAATAATGCCGGCAAGTGCTGATAATAAACCACAGATGGAGTACACACCGATCTTGATACGGTCAACATTAATGCCCGATAATTTTGTCGCTGACTCATTACCGCCCAAAGCATAAACATAACGTCCAAAACGCGTGTGATTTAATAGATACCAGATCCCTGCAAAAACAAAAATCATTAACCAAACTGGTACAGGAATGCCAAACATGTAGCCAGTACCAAACCATGCAAAGCTATCTGCAACATCGGTGAATCCCGTTGAAATTGGACGACCATCGGTATAAACCATGGTGACACCACGTAATAATGTCATCATTACCAACGTAGCAATAAAAGCCTGAACTTTACCCTTAGAAATAATAAGACCAGCCATAGAACCCAATACTCCGCCACCTAATAAAGAGACAGGTACTGCAATCAGCACAGGGATCTCTAAGCTGATCATACTAGCCGCAAAGGCGCCACATAGAGCTAGGATAGAGCCTACACTTAGGTCAATGCCTGCGGTTAAAATAACCAAGGTCATTCCTGCCGCTAAAATAGCAATAACTGAAGTTTGACGTAAAATATTAAGAATATTATCAATCGTAAAAAAGTATTCATTGAGCACTGAAACAACGGCTATTAATACGATTAATGCAATCAGTGACTTTTGCTCGATCAACCACTCTTTACTCAGAAAGTGCCTTTTCGATGTTCCTGTTCCAGAACTTGTAATATTTGAACTCATGCTGCTACCTCGTTGTTATTTTTACCAACGGCACAAGCCATTAGTTTTTCTTGATCGGCTTCTTTGGCGCTAAATTCACCACTTATTTGACCTTGATGCATCACTAAAATGCGGTCACTCATCCCTAGTACTTCAGGCATTTCAGATGACACGAGAATGATGCTCATACCTTCCGCTTTAAATTTATTAATCAGTTGGTAAATCTCTTTTTTGGCCCCCACATCAACACCACGTGTCGGTTCATCTAAAATCAATACTTTAGGTTTAGTCATCAATCCTTTAGCAATCGCAACTTTTTGCTGATTACCACCGGACAAATTACCAATAATTTGGTCCATTGAAGGCGTTTTAATGTTGAATAAACGAATAAAATCATTGACTGATGTTGCTTCTGCTTGATGATCTAATTGCCAGCCTTTAGATAAATCTTTGAGTGCACATAAAGACATATTATCTTTAACTGACAACCCTAAAACCAATCCATCACCTTTGCGATCTTCTGAAATATAAGCAATGCCATGATTCAATGCTTGCAATGAAGAACTAGGATTAATCACTTGGCCATTCAGAATGATATCCCCTGATTCACGAGCGAGTGCGCCATAAATTACTTTCATTAATTCAGTACGACCTGCCCCCATCAACCCTGAGACACCTAAAATTTCACCATGGTTTAAAGTAAAACTGACGCCATGCGTAGCTTTCGCATATAACTCTTTCACTTCTAAACAAACAGTACCGTGAGTACTTGCAATACGAGGGTATTGCTCATCTAATCGGCGCCCTACCATTAATTCAATTAAGGTATCTTCATCCATCGACGCAACAGTTTTTTCCGCAATAAACTTTCCATCGCGTAATACCGTAATGTCATCACAAACTTCAAAAATTTCTTTCAAACGGTGAGAGATATAAACAATGCCATAACCTTCATCACGTAGTTCATTGATCACCACAAATAATGAATCGACTTCACTGTCTGTCAACGCATCAGTGGGCTCATCCATAATGATTACTTTAGATTCAAAGGATAAAGCCTTAGCAATTTCGACCATTTGCTGCTCACCTAAACTTAACTCATTAAGAGGAGTAGATGATTTGTGTTTTACCTTTAAGCGCTTCAGTAGTAGATCTGCTTGCTCAAACATAAGTGACCAGTTAATTGCCCCAAAGCGATTAGTTACTTCACGCCCTAAAAATATATTTTCTGCAATTGTCAATTCAGGTAACAGATTTAACTCTTGATGAATGATACTAATACCAGCCTTTTGTGACTCTCTAGGCCCATTAAAACTAACCACTTTATCTTGATAGCGAATTTCACCTGCATCCAGTGAATAAATCCCAGTGATCACTTTCATCAAGGTCGATTTTCCCGCCCCATTTTCGCCCAACAAAGCCATTACTTGTCCGGGATAAACATTTAGGCAAGCCCCATCCAACGCTTTCACACCCGGGAAGGACTTATTGATATTATTAAGTTGTAATATTGGCTGTTTCATTTTTATCCTCACGACTAAAAAACCACACCGGATTGAAAAATAACATTGGCATAAGGTGTACACTCACCCGTGCGTACCACTGCTTTGCTTTCAATAGTGCGGTCTTTAAATGCTTGGTGACTGATATAAGTAATATCGATGTGATGTCCAGATACTTGCTCTTTTTTAATTAAATCTAACAATTGCAGATGCAATTCTGGACTCACTTGTTTTAATTCCTCAGCCAATATCAAACCTGTTATTTGCATCTCGCTGAGCACAACAGCAACGGTATCGATAAATGCAGGGACGCCATGCGTTAAAGCAAGATCAATACGCTCTGGTTGGTTTGGAATAGGTAAACCTGCATCGCATATTGTTATTTCATCAAAATGCCCTAATGAGGCAATGCAATAAGATAATTTTGCATTTAACAGTGCTGATTTTTTCATTTTAGAACCTCAAGACAATTAATATTTGTTTTAAAAACACGCAATGAATATAACTTCACTTACCAACGAAACGTTTGCGCAATCGTTTCGATGAGTGAAATTTAAACGTTAATAAATAAATTGCACGTATTGATGGCAAAAAAAGAGAGCCGCTTCACGATATTTTTTTTGAAACTTATCAGCACAAAAATAAACAGAAATGATGCTTGCTTAACAATAGGAAGATTGATATTAATAAAACGGTCACCAACATTAACGGGAAAATTTATGACTAACCAATTATTACAACTCAAAGAAATGTCGACAGTAGTCGCTGATACAGGTGATGTTCAAGCGATTAAAGAATATCAGCCACAAGATGCAACCACTAACCCATCTTTATTATTAAAAGCAGCTTCACTAAGCCAATATCAAGGTTTATTACAACAAGCAACAGAATGGGCTAAACAACAATCACAAGATATCCAACAACAGACGATTGATGCTAGCGATAAATTATCGGTTTTAATCGGTTTAGAAGTGCTTAAAATTATTCCAGGAAGAATCTCTACAGAAGTGGATTCTCGCCTTTCATTTGATACAGAAGCATCGATTTTAAAAGCCCGTAAATTAATTGCTTTATATAACCAAGCAGGTATTCAAAACGATCGTATTCTAATTAAATTAGCAGCCACTTGGGAAGGTATAAAAGCCGCTGAAATACTTGAAAAAGAGGGAATTAATTGTAACCTAACTTTATTATTTAGTTTTGCTCAAGCGCAAGCCTGTGCGGAAGCTGGCGTATACCTAATCTCTCCTTTTGTAGGCCGTATTCTGGACTGGTATAAAAAGCAAACAGGTAAAGAGTCTTATCCAGCAGATGAAGATCCTGGTGTTATTTCCGTTACTGAAATTTATAATTATTATAAACAACAGGGTTACGACACAGTGGTAATGGGTGCAAGCTTTAGAAGTGTTGAAGAAGTATTAGCACTAGCAGGCTGTGATCGTTTAACCATTAGTCCAGATCTAATGGCAGTATTACAAAGTAGAAACGAGCCAATACAACAAATGCTAAGTGATAACAAATCGACTAAAGAAGATGTTACTCCTTTAACGGAAAGTCAGTTTAGATGGTCACTGAATGAAGATGCAATGGCGACAGAAAAGTTATCAGAAGGTATTCGTAATTTCACACTAGACCAAATAAAACTAGATAAGCAGTTAGCTGATTTGCTACAAGCTTAATAGCATAAAGATTATTTAAACTTAGATTCAAATAATAATTTAAAGAGAGCCTCAGTGATACTAAGGCTCTCTTTTTTATGCAAAAGAAACATACCGTTGATTTGCTTGTTATTTTAAAAACAGCATTAACCACGAAGCGCTACGCTTCACGAAGAACACGAAGAAAAATAAAACATAAAAAACTCATTTATTTAAAAAACACAAAATCACCTGCTTGCTTGATATAGCGCTTTTGATCTAACCTTCTTCAACCTTCGTGCATTAGTAGTTAATTCAGTTTTTTATTTTATTTTTTAGCAAAAACTTCATTCTAAATCAAATTTTAGACATAAAAAAGCCGCGATAAACGCGGCTCTATAAACAATAAAAGAATTAACTAATTATAATGAATTAGCTGTATCTACTACGTTTTTAACAGTAAAACCAAACATTTCAAATAGTTGATCTGCAGGTGCTGACTCACCAAATGTGGTCATACCAATCACCGCACCGTTTAAGCCAACGTATTTGTACCAGTAATCAGCAATACCAGCTTCAATTGCTACACGTTTAGTTACAGCTGCTGGTAATACAGATTCTTTGTATTCCGCAGATTGTAATTCAAACTGCTCAGTACAAGGAATTGATACAACACGTACCGCTTTACCTTGAGCTGTTAATTCTGCAGCACCTTGCATTGCTAACTCAACCTCAGAGCCTGTCGCAATTAAGATGATTTCAGCAGGTGTTTCAGAGTCAAGCAATACATAACCACCTTTTGCTACATCAGCTAATTGCTGTGCATCACGTGCC
>NZ_JALAAC010000017.1:0-103973 GCF_037546855.1 Vibrio sp. 1-Bac 57
AACCTGCGCAATATCAGCCATACCCATTGGTGCGCCTGGGTGACCTGAATTGGCTTTTTGGACAGCATCCATACTAAGGGCGCGTATTGCGTTAGCTAACTCTTGACGAGAAGGCTGAGAAGTAGAACTCGATGGCATAAATAACTCCTAAAAATTAAACTTAAATTTAAAAACTAAAATCAGTGTATTTTGTAAATAGGTAAGAAAGTGAGAACTAGATCGACAGAATGGGTAAAATATTTTCAACAGTGCTGCAATACACAAAATATGTGGTTAAATTGATATATTACACTCCACTAAAGTGGTGGGTTTATAAATTAGAGTCTTAATTAAGTGAATTAGTTAAGTGGATTAATTAAGTATCTTCATAAACTAACAGTCCGATGATTGAGCACGTAGGTAATTAACCACTTTTTCTTCAAAGGTAACCTCAGAATAAAATTCTTTTACCATCTTGGCAGGTGAAATAGGCGTGCGCTCCATTAAAGGAACGGCTCGTCCGGTGGCAGTAATATATGCATGTACATCTGTATGTCGAGCCAATAAAGGCTGAATAACATCTCGATACATCACCTCAGCTAATAGGCTCGCATAACCTTGTTTACGAAAGTCAGGCATAGTCACAAAGTGTATTACGCCTAAATCCTGATATAAGATGCCGTCGAATAAAGTTGTTTTATCCATGCAAGCTTCATAATTTTCTAACAGACTATAAGCCACCAGCTGTTCATCAACATACAACTTGAGTAATTCAGCTTGAGTACCATGACGCAATTGCTCATGCTCAGTTAACCATTGGAATAAGTACCACATTTTCATGTTAACTTGCCCTAAGTTGAGCATTTCTTGCGCACAATCTTTAGCATTACAATATTCAAAGCGTTGCATTTATTACCTATATTTAATGAGCCTAATAGAGCTTCTGGCCAAAATAACCATTCACATTAGCATTAGCATTAGCATTAGCATTAGCATTGGCATTGGCATTAAAGAATACAATGCAGGCTGAGCAGTAACCACAATAGCGAGTGTTATTTTATCGCAATGTGTATTTCAATTTCATTATAGTTTGAATAAAACTCAAAATCAGTGGAATAAGTGCGCTGATGTTTAGCCTCTGGATTCGAAAAATAATTCCAAACCTCAGTCCACCCATCAATGGCAATTTGTGGCATTTCTCCTTTGTGTTTAAAGACAAGATACTTGCCAGCGGAGATTACTACTTTTTGTAAAGGTATAGATGCAGGTAAATTTTTACCATCAAAACCAGCTAATACACTAAATTGACCGCGAGCATCTGATTCATAATCAAAATATACTCCGTAAACTCTTTCTCCACTTTGATAATCAACATCAACAACCTTACCAAACTGTTGCCACAAAGCGCCTATTTTTCCTTTATCAGCGCTCATTTCAGTTTCATTATCAGTTCTAATACTTAAGCCATGCAGTATTTTTTCTGAAACATTACGTATTGTCATAACAAATCCATGTAGAAAATCGGATAGTTTACCGAAGTATTCAACAGAAGCACTACTATGAGGCAATACTATGCAGCAGTGAATAGTTTTGCTCATGATGAGTTGAGGTTAGTTATATCACAATCAAGAATAAGGTTTAAAATTTATAAATATTATCCTGGTTATTTTCGAGAGGAGTTGATCTTTGAAGTGTGTTTTATAAAAAGTTATGCTTTTGTGCATTACAGGAAAACTGTGATGCACAAGTATCTATATTTCCTAATATTAACTATTGATAATGGCACGCTCAATAAAAACTTCTTTTGCTATCTGCATCGCATTGAGTGCAGCAGGAAAA
The DNA here is from genome assembly GCF_037546855.1 of Vibrio sp. 1-Bac 57. Lineage (NCBI taxonomy): Bacteria > Pseudomonadati > Pseudomonadota > Gammaproteobacteria > Vibrionales > Vibrionaceae > Vibrio > Vibrio sp. 1-Bac 57. Next base: position 1,819 of record NZ_JALAAC010000017.1, read on the forward strand.
CCTGCATAAACAGCCATTTGTATAATTACTTCTGTCACTTCCTGTGGTTTACATCCTACATTCAGCGCACCATTAATATGTACATTTAATTGCGGTAAGCAGCTCCCCATTGCGGTTAATGCGGCCACCGTTGCTAATTCTCTACTCTTAAGATCAAGCCCTGCTCTAGGGTAGATATCACCAAAGGCAAACTCAATAGTATACTTGGCTAAGTCGGGAGAAATAGTTGCTAAACTATCAATCACTTTTTGCCCTGCCTCTCCATCAATTTCTTGTAATTTGATAAGCCCATCTTGATAACGTTTATTATTCATTTTCTTTCCTTATGTATTTATTAATAAGCCGACTTTCAATAACAATCGGATTTCGTTAACCACTCTACAACCTAGAGTCAACTCTAAGTCAAGTGTTTAAAAAAAGGAAAAAGTTGAGAAGATTAGCCAATGGGCAAAACGTAGATTTATTAATATAAGTTTATGAAAATTTCAATTATCGACAGTGACCTTATAAGAAATTTAATATCAAAGAATTAAGCTGTAACACTTTTATTTTAATGACTTGTTATTTAATGATTTAAGGAAGGTATATTAAGGAAAGGCAATTGAAATAATAGCGAGTACAAATTGTTTATAAATTATATTGATGCCTATATTCATTGCACTTTAATGACGTCGCTATAATAGGTGATTTTTTGTTGCAGCTTCTCAAGGTTTAACTGCTGCTCAGTAATATTTTCCTCAAGTTTAAGGGCGTGATCCTGTAACATCTGCATTCTTTGCTCTGATGTCGAAATGCCCTGCTCTCTTAATTCTGCATACTTCAAGATTCCTTCCAGTGGCATCCCCGTATCTTTTAATCGTTTTATAAAGGCGACCCAAACTATATCTTGCTCTGTAAACCAACGGTGGCCACTGCTATTACGAGAAATGTTTTTTAACAACCCCATTTTTTCATAATATCTAACGGTATAAGCAGTGAGCTTGGTTGCCTCTGAAAATTTTTTAATATTCATGCATTTTTCCTAATCTTGAATTCAAGTAATAAGTCCTAATAATTAAAATATACACTAACAAAGTAAACCAAATGAGTGATCAAAACGTATAACTCGAAACAACCTCAAGGAGTAAATCATGTTTTCAATATTTAAAAAAGATCCAATTAAAAAACTCAACCAACAACTGTCTGCAAAATTAGAGGAAGCAATGAACGCACAGCGTAACGGCGATATAAGAACTTACTCGCAATTAAGCTTTGAAGCACAAGAAATTGAAAAGCAGTTAATCGTCTTAGAAAATGCAAACAAGTAGAAGATTATTGATAGCCTTATAAATTTATTTTTGTATTTAAGAGCTCATTTGGTTGCATGTGATAGAGCCTTTGACAGTCCCTATTAACTTAGATTGAGATGGTGTTGTTTATTAGGGTATCGATCATTAGGGTATCAAATATTATACTAGCGATTGTTTTAGAGCTGTGGCGATTGACAATGATCTAATACTAAATGGCTTATAAGACAGCACTTAATGCCCACCCTCCTAGTATTAGAATAGTTAGACTAATCATCGCTTTCTTTTTGTGTTTATTGATAATGCGTTCAGCATGGTTTCCTGCATAATATACAACTAACGCCAAACCAAAGTAACGAATAGAACGTGCAATTGCAGAAGCAATTAAAAATAAAGTAAGTGAGTACTTAGTTGCACCAGCAGCAAGCATTGCGATTTGGAATGGAATCGGAATAATGCCTAGTGTAATAACAAACCAAAATCCTTGATTTTCCATGCTTTGTCTGACATTTTCAAACTGTGTTGGGTTTGAAAATGTTTCAATGATCCAATCGCCAACCACATCAAATAAATAATACCCAAGTGCATAACCAAATAAAGCGCCCACAATACAACCTAAGGTTGCCATTAAGGCAATAAGCCAAAGCTTTTCGCGACGTGCCTGCATTAACGGTACTAATACCGCTTCCAATGGGATGGGAACAATGGTTGATTCCAAAAATGATGCAATCGTAATACCACTCAACATATGCTTTGAATCAATAAACTTACGTGTTTTTTGTTTTATCTTTTTTTGGATTGGCATAATGTATCTCTTTAGTGGCTTTGATCTCGGTTAGCTGCCGTTTCAGTTACCTGATGGTTAAATCAGCTGATGACTAAGTTAACTGATTATCTAAGTTATTTAGTAGTTATTTAAATATCAAGTAGCAGTTATTTAGTATCAGAGTTGCAGATATGAATATTATTCATCATCAATAAAATAATTTTGAATACACCCTTTTAAAATAACGTTAATGGCTTCATTTTTAGCATATAAGTATGAAGGCGTATTGATATGGAGGACTGATTAATGGGGCAGCAATCAGGGGCTACCCCTAGAACTTAGACAACATTTTACTACTACAAACCTACTTAGCACTTAACTTATGCATCGATGTATGTACAGCTTGAGTACGGTCGTTGCCCTATGTAAAACGACTTAGTAGTATGATTTTTCAAACTCTTTTTTGGCTTCATCTTCAGCCATTCCATACTTCTCTTGCATTTTTCCTTGAAACTTTTCTAGGTTACCATCAATTTCTTGTAAATCATCATCAGTTAATTTACCCCAATTCGCTTTAAGTGTACCTGAAACTTGTTTCCACTTACCTTCGATAATATCGTTGTTCATTAAGTAACTCCTTGCTTTATTATAAGGTTTATTAAACTTGGTTTAATAGAAGAGCGATTAAAAAGATTATTTCAAAATAACATCGTAATTAGAATCCTTGATGCTACAAACTTTTCATCGAACTCAATTAACTATAACCAAGTTCCATGTAACTATAACCAAGTTCCATGCCAACACATAAACCATTGATTATTAAATAATAAAATAAAATGTAAGTGATAAGCATGTGACTTCTTTGTAATAATTACAGCCCTGCTTGTCAATATTTCATGGGGCACAATGAAAACAGATGCTCAATAAGTTACATTATTGAATAATGCCTTACGCCATAACAGTTGAATCTAGCAACGCTATAGTGATTATTTATTAACGTAAACTAACTCACTGAGTAAAGGGAAGTGATCTGAATCGATAGACGGCATTCTTTGTATTGTGCCCAACTCAAAATGTTCACTATGGAAGATATGATCTAGAGGCCAACGTAAAATAGGATAACTGGCATGAAACGTATTAAACATGCCCCTGCCCATCCTTGGATCCTTAAGTCCACTAATACGCCTAAAAGCACGCGTAGTTGGCGACCAAGCAACATCATTTAAATCGCCGGTCACTATAATAGGCTCCGTTTGTCCTGCAACTTGCTTTGCAATTACCAATAACTCCCGATCTCTTGGCGTTGAGGTTGTGTTCTCTGTTGGACTTGGCGGCGCAGGATGTAGAAAATGACATTTAACTTTAATATTATTTTTTAACACTAAATAACAGTGTATTGAAGGGATCCCTTCCTCGATAAGCTCTAATAATTGCACATCCTCTAATACAAACTTACTGTAAAGGTGCATACCGTATAAATTATCTAATGGGCAATTAACTCGATGTGGATATTCGCTATGGATGGGGTGTAATGCATCTTCCCACCATTGATCTGTTTCCAAGGTCACCACCACATCAGGCTGGTATGACTGAATTAACTTAATTAACTTATCAGCAGAATGATTGGGCATCAGTACATTGCTGGTCATTATTTTAATTGATTGTTGATATGGTGCGGTCGCCTTTTTCACTTGTATTGGATATAGCCTTGTGTAAGGAAAAATCCAAGCAATTTGATACAAAGATAATAAGCCGTTAATACTAACAAGCACAATTGCCATGCTAGGAGAAGCAAGGAAGAGGCTAGCAATGGTAAGACTCACAGTGAGTACGGCAATTTGTACGCGCGGAAATTCCCATACTCTCGATAACCAATGATTACTCGGTAATAAAGGCACTAGTGTCACGCACAACATGATGCAAGTGAATAGGATAATAATAATTTCAAACATCTTCAATTCCTTGGCTAACTATCTTTTAAATGACTATTTTCTAAATAGCCATTTTTTAAATAAGCACTTTTTAATAACTATGTTGATCTAAATAGCTATGTATTTCTAAATAATTGGTGCTAATTATGTCTTAATATGCCTTAATATGCCTTAATATGCCTTAATATGCCTTAATTATAGCGCAGTGAGAACTACGTTATGCTCTATGACGTGTGCATTAATTAATGACAGGGTAATGAAGAGATAATCTTGTAAGAATAAGATCATCTAGGAAGTTCATAAAGTAATAATCGATACTTTGTATTTCATGATCCATTGTGTGCGATAATTTTTCGCTAGCGTAACCATTAATACTTTACTGAGAAAGTCCTCTTTGTTTTCGCGCCTCCTCAATACTGCCAGCATTGTGTAAATTTTTATATCCTTCTAGCTTTAGCGCTGAAATGGCGATATCAGATCTCCCCCCAGTTTTATCATAAAAATAGAAAACTGTTTCTCTATCGGGAAACAGTTTAACCACTTCTCTAACAATATTAGAATGCGAAATACGTAAGTCTCCTGCAATATTGTCACGTTGATTTTCCACTAAGGTACGAACATCAATCCACACCGGTTCATCAGCATAAGACAATGAACTAAATAGCATAGCCAAGGTAAATGAAGCGATACTAATAAGCCTTTTAATTTTCATTAAATAACTCCTTTTGAGCTAACCATAGTTTTTAGTTAACCACAGTTTGAGTTAACCATAGTCTTCAGGTTAATTTAATAGATCTCGCAAATTGTAAACCGCTGAGTCAGTGCGTTTAATATAACTGTAATCCGCAATCGGTGATAACTCTAAAATAGCTCTGCGTAACATATCAAAGGCAATGGCGACGGTTAAATCACGAATGTAATCTCGACTTCTCGTCGCGGTTATATTGATCATCTGGCAATAGATTTTTTGTTGTGCTTTAACCGCAATCACCACCGTACCAACTGGGTGTTGATCTGAGCCGCCACTAGGGCCTGCAATACCGGTAGTCGCGATCGCAAAATCAGGCGTTGTGATATTGGGGTTAGCGCAAGCTACGCCAGCGGCCATCTGTGCTGCACAAATTAATGAAACTTCAGATTGCTCAGCAATATCTGTTGCTTGTACATTAAGTAAGCCTATTTTTGCTTCATTACAATAACTAACAACACCTTGTTTAAGGTAATGAGAGCTACCAGAAAAAGCAACTAATTGACTGCAAATCTCGCCGCCAGTTAATGACTCAGCAATGGCCAAAGTACTATCTTTTTCACTAAGCAGACGATGTACTTCTGCCGCTAAGGTGTCCTTATTTCTCGCAACAATACCATCACCTAATAAACTAACCGCTTGTGATATTGCTAGCGATTGCTGTTCTTGAGTCACATCACGTGCGATTAACTTTAACTCTAAATAAGGCATGTAAGAACGGTAACCAAGCGTGATACCTGCTGGCCAAGTAAGTTGTTCTAAACGTTCAGCCATCTCTGATTCACCAATACCAATACTTAACAATTTAGTGACTTCAACTTTACTCTGTTTTGTTGCCTGAGATTTAACAAAGGGAATAAATTGCTCTAACACCATTTTTTTGTATTCATGGGGAACTCCAGGTGTAAAAAAGAACCAAGCTTGATTTAATTTAACTCTAAAACCACAGGCACTACCCACTGGATTATCAACAACTAATGCACCTTTAGGTAACAAAGCTTGCTTTAAATTACTAGCCGTTAAGGTGATATTTCGTCCCTTTGCCCACTCAGTTAAAGTAGCACGCCATTCGGTACTCTCTTCTAACTCAACGCCCATTGCTTTGGCCATCGCTAACGAAGATAGGTCATCAGCAGTAGGCCCGAGCCCACCATTCACTAAAATGATATCGGCACGATGACTTCGCTCTTCAAATACTTCGATTAAATCAGCTAATCTATCACCAACCGTGGTACGACGATGCATCTCAAAGCCATTATCCATCAATTGATTACCTAACCAGGCAGCATTAGTATCGACAATCTGTCCTGCTAATACTTCTTCACCAGTGCATATCATTTCTAGCTTCATAAACTCTCTTTATTAGTTGTTTGATTGCTTACATAAAACAATGCTAGCGTACTCATCTATACTGACTAAAAGATGGTACGCCCATTAGGATTGGTAATAACGCCTTGATTGTTGGTTTACTTTAACATGTTCAAATAAAAAATATTCTATCTATATTTGATTAATCAAAGCGGCTCCGACAAGGTATTAGGGCTGTTAATTTATCTATATCTATTATCGTTCACAGTTAACAATTAAAGCTGATTTTATCGAGTAAGTACAAATAATATGCAGCTTTCAATTCACCGATCAAAAACGTAGACTACCCTATAAGTACAATTTAAGAATAGGTTTAATTTCTCGGTCAACACAACGATCAACATTCAATACAAAAAGCATGGTTAATATGGATAATCAAGTACTTCCCAACATTTTGTCTTTTCTGCAGACCATCCCTACCTTCAGTGAACTTCCAAGGAATACACTCAAAGAGGTTGCTGAAGCCGTTGATATTATTGTGCTTGATGAAGGAGAAATACTAAACCAAGATCTTGAAAAATCGTACCTTTATATTATTAAAAATGGTGTTATTAAACAAAATAATCCAGATGGTTCGCTACGTTCAAAACTAAGTAATGATGATATTTTTGGATTTAACCTGCAGCCCGATGATGCTAAACAAACCTATTCAACGACTGCCATTGAAGAGACCTTACTCTATCAATTCAATTACCGTGTGTTGATGAAACAAATTGAAGCTTATCCTGACATTAAGTCACAGTTGAATTTAAGCTTAAAAATCCGTTTAAAAGCTAGCATCACAGATCCAAATAAGTCACGTCAATCGTCACATCAATATATGCGAGCCTGCGCTGATTTAATGACCTCTAAAATGGCCTTGGTATCAGCCGATGACAGCATACAAAGTGTTGCCAATCAAATGCGCGATGCGGTAGGTGTTTCCTGTGCGTTTATTATTGCCAAAGACAACGCATTAATTGGTGTGGTCACCGATAAAGACATCACCCACCGTGTTGTCGCTGATTGCGTTGATATAAATCAACCAATTAGTACTGTAATGACCGTCAACCCTTATACTATTTTTGGTAATGAGTTGGTGATGGAAGCAATACGCTTGATGACTAAATACAATATTCAACACATTCCAGTGGTGGATAATAAGCATCAAGTGATTGGCTATATTACCCCCAAAGATTTAATCCAAAACAGTGGTGTTCAAGGTATTTACTTAGTCGATAAAATTCGCCATGCGCATTCTATTACGCATTTAATTGAGTTGTCGGAGCAACGTAATGAGGCCTTCCAAGAAATAATGGAAAGTACTTCTTCACCTAGTTTAGTCGGACAAACACTAACGACTATTTATGATGCTTTTACCCATCGCTTAATTGAATTAGCGATTGAAGCCTTTGGTAAACCACCCTGCGCTTTTTCTTGGATGGTCGCCGGTTCACATGCTCGTAATGAAGTTCATTTAGCTTCAGATCAAGATAACGCAATTATTCTAGCTGAGGATGCAACGCGAGCTGACCGTATGTATTTTAATCATCTGGCTATGTATATCTGTAAAGGGTTATCTAACCTTGGTTACACTTTATGTACCGGTAGATTTATGGCAGCAACACCCAAATGGTGCCAAAATAGCAAAGTCTGGAAAGAGTATTATCGGAAATGGAGTGATAAACCAGAGTATGATTCACTGCTTAACCTAAATGTGTTTATTGAAATTCGCCATATTTACGGGGATAAAAATTTGTTTGATGGTATCAATGAATATCGTCAGCAGCAGATCAGTAATAATTTTCAATTATCCTTGGCTTTGGTTAAAAATGCACTGAGAACTCGTCCTCCACTAGGTATTTTTCAGAACTTAGTGTTGGAGAAAGACGGCCATAATAATCGTGTTTTAAACATCAAAAAAGCAGCGATCAGTTGTATATCTGACGTCGTGCGTATTTATTCCATCATGAATAATTGTCGCTATATCAATACTAATGAACGTATCAAATGGTTATATCAAGAAAAAATTCTCAATAAAGTGACTTATCAAGATTTGAAAGGCACCTACCAATACGTTTGCCATTTGAGGTATCAACACCAACAGCAAGCAATAGAGAATAATCAGACCATTGATAACCTATTAACACCGAATTTATTTGGCAGTTTTGAGCGACAGCATTTAAAAGACTCTTTTCGCATTGTAAGCAGTTTTCAGAACCAGATAAAAATGAAATTTATGAAATTCACTAAGTAACTATTATTTAACGGTTTACTTAATAATTAGGAAAGCTGCTTCGCACTTATTAAGTAAATGCTTTAAAGGTAATCTATAACAGCATAACAAAACCAAAATAGTCGTCAAAATAACAACCATAATCGAAACTAAAGACCTTCCTTAATTAAACCTTAACTTCCTCTTAACCCTCTCCATGAGATTATTGAAGAATCCGTATCTATTGATACTAAATTTTCATTTAAGGTTGATCTATGTTTTTTGCTCGCGAAGTTAAATACTCTTTACTGTTATTACTACTACCCTTGGGCTTATTCGGGTGTAGTGATCAAACTGAGCCCAATAAAAGGCCGGTGCAAAGTATCCACGTTGATACTGCAACGTTAACTTATTCAACATTACGTTTAACGACCGAATTACCGGGGCGGATTACCGCTTTTAAAGAAGCAGAAGTAAGGCCACAAATCACAGGTATAATAGAAAGCCGCTTATACAAGGAAGGCAGTTATGTAGAAAAGGGAGATATCCTTTTTCAAATAGACCCAACGACTTATCAATCAACCGTTAACAGTGCGAATGCTGAACTAAAAAAAGCTTTAAGCAGCGAAAGAAATGCAAAAAAAGAAATGGCGCGTTATGCCCAGCTATTAAAGAAAAAACTAAGTAGCCAACAATTATTTGACTCTGCAGAAGCCGCATACCTAGAGGCCAAAGCTGAAGTAGCCGTTCGCCAAGCAACGTTAGATTACGCAAATATAGAATTATCTTACACCAAAATTAAAGCACCTATATCAGGTAAAGCAGGCTTCTCTCAAGTGTCAGAAGGGTCGCTATTAACATCAGGTCAATCAGACTACATTACCACTGTTATTCAAACTGATAATGTCTATATTGATATGCAACAATCTGCAGTTGCTTTTTATAAAATACAACAAGAATTTAAAAATGCTACCACTAAAAATCCAACTGTCCCTGTTTCTATCACACTAGAAGATGGCACTATTTATGATCAAACTGGCCACTTAGAATTTACAGATACTCAAACTAATGGTTCAACGGGCACAGTCGCTTTACGTGCAATTATTGCAAATCCAGATAATGCCCTGTTAGCTGGAATGTATGTTAGAGCTAAAATTTCAATGCCAGAGGCGCGTGACTACCTTATTGTAAAACAATCAACTGTTGTAAGAAGCCAGTCAGGACTACCTTCGGTATTTATTGTTGATGATAACAATCAGATAGTAAAAAAATCTATCGTATTGGGTAATGAAGTAGATAACGGATGGGTTGTTAAAGAGGGATTAAAAGCAGGTGATAATGTCGTCATTAACAATTTAGCTAAAGTTAAAAATGGCTTAACAGTCATTGTTGATAACGCCTCTAACACTGCAACAACAAAAACTGACAATCAATCAAAAGATCAGGATTAATTACATGTCTAACTTTTTTATTCACAGACCTATTTTTGCTTGGGTGCTTGCCATTGTTGTTATGATGGCAGGTATAGCTTCTATTTTGACATTACCTGTAGCGCAGTACCCTACTATTGCACCACCAGCAATTTCAATTTCGGCAAACTACACGGGTGCGTCAGCTAAAACCATTGAAGATACTGTGACCCAGGTTATTGAACAAAGCATGACAGGATTAGATAACCTGCTTTACATGTCGTCAACCAGTGATTCCTCTGGTAGCGCAAAAATAACATTAACTTTTAGTGCCGATACCGACCCCGATACTGCACAGGTACAGGTATCAAATAGCTTACAAAAAGTCAGCAGTCGCTTACCTGCTGCAGTACAAAATGCAGGTACATCTGTCACTAAGAGTACGTCTGGTTTTATCTCCGTAACCACCTTATATTCTGAAGATGGTTCGATGAGTGCAGGAGACATTCAAGATTATGCAAACTCTAATATTAAAGACATTATTAGCCGTGTAAATGGTGTCGGTAGTGTGACTATTTTTGGTCCATCTTACGCCATGCGAATTTGGTTAGATCCAGCTAAATTAAATAGTTATAACTTAACACCGGTAGATATTTCTACTGCCGTATCAGCACAAAATAGCCAAGTCACAGTAGGACAATTAGGCGGCACACCTTCAACAGAGTCACAATTAATCAATGCCACTATCACAGCACAAAGTTTATTAACAACGGTAGATGAATTTAAAAACATTTATCTTAAAGTTAATTCAGATGGCTCGCAGGTCCGACTTCAAGATGTTGCGCGTGTTGAACTAGCAAGCGAAAGCTCAAGTGTGATCCCTACTTTTAATGGCTACGCAACATCAGGTATTGCAATAACACTTGCTTCAGGTGCAAATTCATTAGATACGCAAGCAGGGGTAGATGCAAAATTAGCACAATTATCTGAGTCATTTCCTACTGGTTTAGAGATAGCGAAAGCAGTTGATACCAATGCCTTTATTCGAATATCTATTAGTGAAGTAGTCACAACATTAATAGAAGCAATCGTATTAGTATTTTTAGTTATGCTGTTATTTCTACAAAATTTCCGAGCAACATTAATTCCAACCATTGCGGTACCTGTTGTATTACTGGGTACGTTTGCAATCATGTCGGTATTGGGCTTCTCTATCAACACCTTAACCATGTTTGGGTTGGTGTTAGCCATTGGTTTGTTGGTTGATGATGCGATTGTTGTTGTCGAAAATGTCGAACGAATAATGCATGAAGAGAAACTATCACCATTTGAAGCAACCAAAAAATCAATGGGACAAATTACCAGCGCATTAGTCGGTATTACCATGGTATTAATGGTGGTATTTATTCCAATGGCCTTCATGTCTGGCTCTACGGGTATTATCTATAAACAATTCTCTCTGACTATTGTATCTGCAATGGGATTATCAGTATTAGTGGCTTTAGTATTAACACCGGTACTGTGTGCGACGTTATTAAAGCCGGTTGATAAAGAAAGAAACCTTAAAGTATTCGAAATATTTAACCGTTTATTTGACAAATTATTAGGAAAATATAACACCTCTATTAAACACTTATTATTGCGTCCGATTCGTTTTTCTTTAATTTATATCCTATTGTTCGGCGGTACTGTTTACTTATATAACTCATTACCAAGTTCTTTTTTACCTAATGAAGACCAAGGTTCATTTATGGTAATGGTATCAACACCAACGGGGACAACCCTGAAAGAAACCAATGTAGTAATGGATGAAGTAAAAAGCTACTTTGAAGAAAATGAGCCAGATTTAGTGACTTCTGTTTTTACCGTTGCAGGGTTTAACTTCTCTGGAACAGGCCAAAATGCCGGTATGGCGTTTATTGGTTTAAAAGACTGGGCAGAAAGAGCTGAACCAGGTACCGATGCGGACGCTATTATTGCACGTACTATGAAGCATTTTTCAGGTTATAAAAAAGCATCTGTATTTGCTTTTAGTAGCCCTCCTATTCGTGAATTAGGGCAAGCAACTGGTTTTGACTTTTATCTGCAAGATGTGGGTAGTATTGGTCATGAAAAACTCATTGAGCTACGTAACCAATTATTAGAAAAAATAGCACAAAGTCCATTGATACAAAATGCAAGACCAAATGGTTTGGAAGATACGGCACAATTTTACCTCGATATTGACTATGAAAAAGCCAAGGTATTAGGTCTCGATATTGATGATATTAATAACTCGCTCTCTATTGCATGGGGTTCTTCTTATGTGAATGACTTCATAGACCGAGGTCGATCTAAAAAGGTTTATATTCAGGCTGATGCTGAATATCGTATGACACCAGAAGACATGAACCTTTGGTTTATACGTAATGATAAAGGTGAAATGGTACCATTATCAGCTTTTAGTTCCTCACATTGGGGAACAGGCTCTCCGCAATTATCACGTTTTAATGGTAACTCTGCAGTCGAAATATTAGGTGAAGCAGCACCGGGCTATAGTACCGGTGATGCAATGGCTGAAGTTGATAAAATAGCAGCTGAGCTTTCTAGTGATGTACAAGTTAGTTGGACTGGTATGTCATATCAGGAGTTAGAAGCAGGTAACCAAGCACCTATTTTGTATGGCATTTCGCTATTGATGGTATTCCTTTGTTTAGCAGCGCTTTATGAAAGTTGGAGCATTCCAATCGCGATCATTTTAGTTGTTCCATTAGGTATTTTGGGCGCGTTAGCAGCGGTTATGATACGAGGGCTTGAAAACGATGTTTATTTCCAAGTAGGCGTATTGACCACTATTGGATTAACGGCTAAAAATGCCATTTTGATTGTCGAGTTTGCCAAAGAGTTATATGGAAAAGGAATGAACTTAATTGATGCTACAGTCAAAGCCTGTGAAATGCGTTTACGTCCGATCATTATGACATCATTAGCATTTGGTTTAGGTGTTTTACCCTTAGTGATCAGTACCGGAGCAGGCGCAAATGCGCGTAATGCCATTGGTACATCAGTGCTTGGTGGTATGATTGCAGCAACCTGCTTAGTGATTTATTTTGCACCTTTATTCTTTGTTTTAATTCTGAAAATGGTGAAAAAGACGCGCTCGATCCTAACAAAATAACAATAGCGTGATATAAGCATTAAAAAAGGCTAATTCACTTATCGTGAGTTAGCCTTTTTATTTTGAGCTGCGAGCCCGTAAGCAATGAAATTATAATCGAAGTTAAAATCGAAGTTAAATGTTTACTTTGTCTGCCCCTTTATTTAACTGCTGATATAACGCCAATAAACCTGTTAACTAATTGCACACATATTTTCCCAGTGTTCAGCTTGTTTAATCGCATTTTTTAATAAATCCCACTGTAAAAGACTTTGCTGATATTCTCCAGCTTTACCTGGCAATGTAATACCATAGCTATTAAGACGAAATGCTAAAATGGCATAAAATGCGTCGACTGCACCGGCAAGCTCAAACATATAAGGCAAGGTTGCACTTTCAAAAATAGCCTCCACACGGGCTAACTCTTGGTGAATTTGTTGATTCAAAATTGCTGGTGTTTTTGCAGGTATTAACATGAAAGGAAATTGTTCGCGTAGTAAGGTAAAACCCGAATGCATTTCTGCACATAAACTTCTTGCACAGGCTCGTTGTTTAACACTGATAGGATACAGCCCACCATGAGAATGTTCATTTAGGTGCTCAATAATTGCTAGCGAATCATTAATCACAATGTTGCCATCAATATAGGCAGGTACAAGTCCACTTGGTGAATACTCTAAAATTTTTGCTTGGTGATCAGTACTGCTTAAATCAATCACTTGCTCAGACGCTTCTACTTTAATTAGCTGTAAACATATCCATACTCTTAGTGACCATGTTGAACCGGTACCTACAATCAATTTCATTTTATCGCTCCATTGTTATATTTTAGTTATAAATTTACTCGTCTAATTCCATCAATAACGCTTTTGCTATTATTAATGATATTGTTATTTATTGTGTCATTACATCGTTTCATTTTTATTAATGCGAGTACTGACGCTAATGCAATTGAATTAATAAACTAAAGAGTGCACAGCACAGGAGATAGTTAGGAATTCAATTTTAGTCAGGCACACATTCGCTTTACTAAATTCATGTTCACGTATTAACAGTGTCACTTCTTGCTTAGAAAGCTGACGTTCAGCATCAACGAGTTGCACGCGACTATTGTTAGTCTTATTGCTCGATTTATTGCTAAATTTAAGCAAATAACTTAGACCATTTGAGTCAACGACGTAATCATCATCACTGACAATTAACTCTTCGCATTCAGCAATAAATTCAGACTCATCAGCTAAGTAAATAAGCTCATGCTCTCCTTCTAATTTTAATAAACACGGCCAACAAATCATTAATATACCTCATTGAATAATAAACTAAAAACGAACTGAGAAAATAATAATCGTTAATATAAACCTTGTATATCTGCAATGGTATCATCTAATTTCGACTGTACATTGCTTAATTGTTTTACATTTAATGAACTCACCAATTGAGGAAGAAACTCAACCCACTGGGCCTGATTATGCTCAAAAATGGCTAAATATTCTTGAGAACGTAAGCTATTAGTATTGATCAAAGCAGGTCTTAATGCCTGTTCAAATTGAACACGATCATTCTCCTTGTGATGTTTCTGTTGCCGTAATTGATAAGCGGCAGCGATTGACTTTGCCCAGTCGCGTCGAAACTGAATACGTTGTTCAAAAGCTGATAATAGAGAAGCATTTAGCAGAGTAAGTCGTTTTTTTTGTTGCGTATCAAGCGGCCCAGTAAATTCAGTTATTTGCTCTTCAATACGCTCAAAACGTTTTTTTAAGCGTTCTCTTTCACTGCTATTATCAAAATCATTTATTTTTTTAAGGTTCTGCTGCTCTATTTCAGCTAATAATTCAGTCACTTGCTTATCCGACAAGGAATTAGCAAATCGCATCACATCCGGTTCAGCTTTGAGTAAAATAACATCCCAAAACTGCTTTAATGCATTAATATAGTTTTTAATCGTTGAATGCTTTATGCCATTTTTTAAATCAATTTTTATATATTTAATTTGCACCACATAATTCTGTAATTCAGTCTTGCGGTGCCATAACAACAATGACTCGATACTGCTATCAAGTTGCTTTTCTTGGGCACTCGTTAATGTGACATAATCATCGACATACCAAGAGGCAATCCAATCAAGATTGTTATAAGCCAGTTTAGTTGAGCAGGCTGTGATAGAAACTAGCAATAAAGCCATCATTAGTCTCAACAACAAACGCATATTGATGCTTTTATATGTTGAATTCCGATATCTGTTAAATGTCATAACATGCACTCCAGATCGTCATTATGCTTAGGCGGCTAATTTTGCGCAGCTCAAGGCAGCTATTTATCTCATATATTCAAACTTATAATCTGATAAAAACAATAGTGATAGCTACTCTGCACTAAAGTAGATATCTCCATAATACGTAGTGGCTTGTTGCCCTGAACTATCGCTATCCGTCATGACTGCAATGGCATCGATATAGCGGACCTCTTTTCCCAGCACCTTTTGTAAATCCACACTAACATTACGTTTATATTTAACCCATTTACCAATATTTTTAGTGCCTGATTCAACGGCAAACATAATAGCGTTAGAGGTGTAAGGGTTCGGCCAAAACTCGTTCTCTTTAAAAGAAGATGACCAGACATAATTCAGTGCTTTTGTTTTCCATATAAACATACCACCATCGATTACGATATAAATACGCGCAACAAAATCATCCCCTTCTTTTTTAACTTCGTTCAAACCGGAATATAAATGCTGTGTTTTCCAAGACCAATGTAAATAAGGTGTTTTCTGCAGATCAATACGTTGTTCTTTAAACAGCCCAGAAGCACTATTATTACTGTTTGCTTTCAGTATCTTTTTCGCCTTCCCCGTATTAGCTGAAGTGCTGGCATCGGTAACTATTTGGTAGTCTGTTTGACCTGAAAACTCTTTCTCTTCCCACCCAGTAAGGTCTCCCTGTGAGAAATGGCCAATGGTGATATCTGTTGTTAACACTGGGTTTGCAAAGTGAGTTGAAGTTGCGGGAACAATTAAAGGTTCAACTTGCTCATTAGCGGTCACATTTGAACTAAACATTACCAAGATACAGTTCAGAGCCCAAACGGTCTTCAACTCTTTTTGTCTAAGCACAGTAAACAGATATTTGCAAAAATGACGATTGATGCGCATATAAACACCTTATAAATAATGGATAAATTTGGAAATCGTTGAATTATAGAAAATAGGCTGTGGTTAAAAAGAAAAATTTGTTTGTACTAAAAATACAATTGACGAGCGACTCCAATTTTTAACAATCCACTTGTAGTAATCGACTCAATAAGGCCAGTTTTGATAAATGATTAGATTGAAGCCAACTTAATATGGACCGCAAGCAAGGTTTCATCTCCAATTAATTCAGCACAATGGCCATGAATATGGTCATCAAATGCTTCATTTTCTTGTAAACGATCCTGTGCAATAAATAAGTCCCCTGCTTTAAAGTCTCGAAATTCGCCACTGCGTAGCGTGATACGTAAAATACCTGAACGAATAATAATTAGAGTAGGATCACCGGCCACATGCCAAGTACTAAAATAGCCAGGTTCGCTGCTACGATGGCGAAAGTTGAGCACATCTATCCTGTCAGTAATAAATAAACCGTTATAATCTACTACTGAATAAGTTACGTCAGTAAAAAATGAATGGCTGGTTTTGCAACTTTCTTTAATTGCATTGCCTTGTTCTGTCATTTTTTGGCTAGCCCCCTGCTCGCCATCCTTTACTTGCAAAAGAGTTTGCTTACTAATGACCGACGCAGTTAAAACAGGCAGTGTAATTTCATTCAAAGTTTGTGCCCCTTAATTTTTTGACCCTTAATAATGTTAATTTTTAATGCATACACCGCTGAGCTAATGTTTTCCAGAAAGCAAAAATCTACTCGTTAACTATGCTCATAAACTAGGTACTAGTGTTTCTTTTTGGCACCTATCAACATCGCATTCACTAATTCTTTAGCATCAAATTTGGCTAATGCTTGATCTGCACCAACCTGACTGGCTCGATCCATACTCATTGCACTGGATAGCGAACTATGCAAAATAACATAGGTTTCTGCAATGGCTGGTACGCTGCGTACTTCAAAGGTTAATTCGTAGCCATCTAACCCTGGCATCTCAATATCACTAACCAGTATGTCGATTGGGTTGCCTTTTGCAGCACAGTCTTTCATGACGGCAAAGGCATCATGACCATTTTTACAAACCTTAAAAGGCACATCAATTTTAGTCAATGCACTTTCTAGTTGACGACGAGCTACGGAAGAGTCATCAACTAATAAAATGTGAGAATTCTGTAATAACCCTTTTTGCACGCCAGTGATCTCCACCGCTTTTTCATCTTTATCAGGGAATAGCTCAGCCAGTAGCAATTCGACATCCAATAGCTGAATAAGTTGATTTTCAAAACGAGTAATACCGGTAATATAGGTTTTATGCCCTAATGAACTAGGTGGCGGGTCAATATTTTTCCAATTACATTCGACAATACGCTCTATTTTTCGCACCAAAAATCCAACATGCATGCGGCTACAATCGGTGATAATAATGGTTGCCTGTTTTTTTTCAGCTTCGCTCATCGCTGGGTAACCTACCGCAGCAGCCATATCAATAATAGGTAGCGTTCGGCCTCGAATACTAGCAACACCTAATATATTGGCATCCGCATTAGGTAATTGGGTAAGTGGCATATAAGGAACAAGTTCTTTTATTTTTAAGGTGCCTAGCGCAAAATTTTGTAGTTGAGATAGTCTAAAAAGCAATAATCCTTGCGATTGACTAGATGTTGATTGCATATTAAATCCTTATTAAATGACTCTGAGTGCTGTTTTTAAAGCTGCATTCAATCTGCAAACAACAACAATATATTTTATATTTTAATTTTTTATTGCTTAAAGTTTAATGTAAAACATGTGATATTTTCTGCACAATACAACCACATAATACTTCAAGGTATATATCAGTTACCACCCCGTTGGCTCAAATATCATATCAGCTTTTTTATAAATAAAATTTTGCCATTTTCTCCATACTTATCATCTTCATTTGCTTGATATCCATGGATTTGGTAACCACTATTAATTAACAACTGTAACATGCCAGGGTAACGATTCATGGACTTGACATTGATACAACTATATCCGGAATTAACAGCCCATTGTTCTTGATAAACACGTAATTGAGTAGCAATGCCTTGTTGACGATATGCAGGAACTACAGCACCTAACCAACTGTAAAATACATTCTCCGATAGTGCATAACCAATTTTGTAAGCAACGACAAGCCCTTTTATTTTTGCAACTAAAATAAGCGAGGTTTTTGCATTTAATCTAGCGGTAATTGATTGCTGTGTATGTTGTTGTTCAAATTCAGGAGTAGAAGCGTCAACTAGCAACACATCATCAATAGTGCCCATTTCTATTATTAAATCCATTACTGTTTCACCTATTAACATTTGTGTGAAAACTCTATGGGCTATGTTAGCAGGTTATGCGTTCGGAGTATGTGAGCAGGTCAAGTGCCCGCCTATGATTCGATACGAAAACCTAGCTTTTTATACAGTGATTGTGCGCGTTGATTTCATTTAAGGATAAACCATAGTGTTAACCATTAATTGATGGCCTTGGAAGCCGACTTGAAACTCACCACTGATACGAAAACCTAGCTTTTTATACAGCGATTGCGCGCGTTGGTTTGATTTCCATACCGACAATGAGGCCCCTTTTTCAAGTTTATGTAAAACATATTGCAGTAGTTTATGGCCTACACCTTGACCTCTGCTACTAGGATCGACAAAAAGCCAATTAATACGATCTCCGCTAAAACCACAAAAACCAAGAATGCTATCTTGTTCATAAACAAACACTTCTGACTCACCTAACATGAACATAATATATTCATCATCTGCTAATGGTATGAATTTAAAATTTCCCTGCTCTGCATAAAACTCATCGGGCCTAGCGATATTATAAATATTCTGCAACGCTTCAAAATCGTCGTCGGTATATTTACGAATTGACATTTATCCCCTCCTTTAGATTATTTACGACCTTGAATTTAAGATAACAATAAACTTACCAATAGCAATAAATAATCGAATATCTGATAATGCAGATTTTATAGCATTAATTCCATGAAGTAATTGCGTCAAATGGTTTTTCCTTTACAAAATTTCAAACACAGAATTGATGCATCTTAACCAGTAAGATTATTCAGCTATTTAGCGAAATCGGCATTACTTATCTTTGCGGGTTGTGTACTCTTAATAGCGTGATAAAATAATCATCACATCCTCTGTAACACTTCGCCCATCTAGGGTATAGACAACATTAAGATATTTTATGAGTTCTAACGGTTTAAATAGTATTGAAAAAAAAGCGGCTTTTTCTTTAGCTGCTGTTTTTGGTCTGCGTATGTTGGGTTTATTTATGATCCTGCCTGTTTTTGCTATTTATGGCGAACAGTTAATAGGTTATAGCCCAATCTGGATCGGTTTAGCGATAGGTGCTTATGGCTTGACTCAAGCTATGTTACAGATCCCCATGGGTATTTTATCTGATAAATATGGGCGTAAACCGATTATTTTGATTGGCTTATTCATTTTTCTGTTAGGTAGTATTGTGGCTGCTATGTCAGACACTATCTATGGCGTGGTATTGGGCCGAGCATTACAGGGAACCGGAGCGATTGCGAGTGCTATTTTGGCATTAGCAGCAGATTTAAGTCGTGAAGAACAACGCCCTAAAGTGATGGCAACCATTGGTATGTTCATTGGTTTATCATTTACTATTGCGATGATAATAGGCCCTATTGTGGCAGAAGCCTTTGGGTTAAGTGGATTGTTCTGGTTTATTGCACTATTAACTATTTTTGCGATGTTATTAATTCAATTTTTAGTTCCTCATTCTGTTAATAAAGCCCCACGTGGTGATAGTGTTGCTTTACCTGCTCAACTCAAAAAATTGATTCGCCACCCTCAATTGTCGCGCTTAAATTTTGGTGTATTCGCGCTGCACATGGCGATGACGGCTTGTTTTATTACATTACCTAAACAGTTTGTTGAAAGTGGTTTACAGCTTGAAGATCATTGGCAATTGTATTTACCCACATTAATCGGCTCATTCTTTTTGATGGTACCATTTATGATTTTTGCGATTAAAAAGCAAAAAGAAAAACAAATGTTATCGGCATCGGTTTTATTACTTACCCTAGCGCTATTTCTACTTTGGTACTTGCCAACAAGTTTTACCGGTTTAGTGATCACTGTGATCATGTTTTTCACAGCATTTAACTATTTAGAAGCAACAATGCCTTCTATACTATCGCGCCTTGCCCCTGCTGGTGTAAAAGGTAGTGTGATGGGCATCTACTCTAGTAGCCAATTTCTAGGCGCTTTTAGCGGCGGTGTATTAGGTGGAGCCATTGCCAGTAATTTTGGTGAACAATCTATTTTCTTAGTGATGGCAGTGATCTGCTGTATATGGTTAATCATTAGTTTAGGAATGAGCCCACTTAAAAAGTCTAAAAACCTAAGCTTCACCATTAATGTTGAAAATGAAAAACAAGCGGGAGAAGTAGCAGAACAATTAATTAATATGCCCGGTGTTATTGAAGCAACCGTGGTATTTACTGAAGCGATTGCTTATTTGAAAGTTGATGAAAAAATAGTAAATATTACCAAGATTAAAAGCCTGTTAAATCAAGTTGAATAATAGCAAAAAAGGCGTTAAGTATTAACTTAACGCCTTTTTAGCTTGTCTATTTAAGCTTTATTATTTTAAATAGCCTCAACTATCAACTATCAACTATCAACTATCAACTATCAATCGTCATAGCGACCAATCATGTTAATTATTAATCATATTAATAAGCAATAATGTAATTACTAGGCGTGTTAGTTACTAGCAATGATAAGGATTAGCAAAGACTAGCTTGCACTGTCAAAACGCCTTTAACTCAATTAAACAGCGCGAATTGCGGAGCAATCATTTGATAATCCATCGCCATCGCAATACTCAATGCAGTAATATTAACAATAGAAAAACCAAACACCTGTCGAGCCCAACCAATCACATCAATATCACGACGATAACCGCGTAATGCCATTAACAACCACCAAAAACTAGTCGTACAAGCAACCGCCATAAAAGCCGCGCCAGTATAACCACCAATAGGCAATAACATCACCACTAACGCATAGATGGCAATATAAAGCACAATATGACGTTTTGCTTTATCAATTCCCTTAGCTACCGGTAGCACTGGAATATTCGCAGCTTGATAATCTTTAAAGCGAAAAATAGCGATCGCATAAGAGTGTGGCATTTGCCATAAACTAAACATCACTAATAATATCAACGCCTCCATATCAAAGCGCCCTGTTACTGCGCAATAGCCAACCACAGGTGGCACAGCGCCGGATAAACTACCGATAAATGTGCCATAAATAGAGTTACGTTTCATATAGAGGCTATAAACACCCACATAAATAACATAACCAAATACAGCAAAAAATACAGCAGCCGACGTTGTATAAGCAATCAATAAACCAAAACCAATCACCCCTAATACAACACCGTGGCATAAAGCTGCTAGCGCAGACATCTCGCCAGTCACAGTTACTCGCGTACGCGTGCGCGCCATTTTGATATCAATATCTCTATCAATCACATTATTAATGACACACCCAGAAGCAATCACAAAAGATAAACCTAATAATGTTGCGATCATCAACCATGGATCAATATCACCACGTGACGCGAGTAAAAAACCACCCGCCACACTGATAAAATTCCCCATAATGATACCCGGCTTGGTCACACTCCAATAACGACGAAACATCTTTAACCTCTTTTTTGCCATCTATAACTCGGTTTAATACGCTTTACTAAGTTTGTAAACTTTTACGTATCCTAGTATCAACTCTGATTGAAAATAACCCTGCAACAAACGATTGCCGCAGGGTTGATTAATTTAATACATCATCATTGCGTTTGATGCATAAATAATCCAAACAGATAATCCCACTACCATAATGATAATCATCGCACTGAACAGGAATGAGAAGCTGTTTAAACGACCGTTTTCGGTAATAAAATTAAGGTGTAAAAAGTATTTCAAATGCACCCAAATTTGTACTATTGCTAAAATAACAATGCTCCACAGAGTGGTGACTTTTGAAAAGTCTCCACTGATCACCACATAAAATGGAATGGCAGTTAAAATAACAGATAATACAAAACCAATTAGATAGGTTTTGACGCTACCATGAGAGGCATCATGCTCTATTTCGTTATGGCTCATTACATTGCTCCCATTAAATAAACAACAGTGAAAACACAGATCCAAACAATATCTAAAAAGTGCCAGAATAAGCTTAAGCAACTCAAACGAGTCACTGTTGCATTGCCAAGACCACGACGAGCAACTTCTATTATCATTACCGTCATCCAGATCAAACCCGCTGTTACATGTAAACCATGTAATCCGACTAAGGCAAAAAATGAACTCAAGAAAGCACTTCCTTGAGGGCCATTACCATGCTCGATAAGGTGAGTAAACTCATAAAGTTCCATAGCGATGAACGAAGCACCTAAGCAAAAAGTGATCAACAACCAATTTAAGGTCCATCCCTTTTTTTGTCTTTGTGCAGCAATCATGGCAAAACCAAAAGTAATACTACTGATCAATAATGCGGCTGTTTCTACTGCTACAAAATCGAGTTCAAAGATATCTTTACCCGATACACCACCCGCTGTATTCATAAATAAAACAGCATAAGTCGCGAAGAACGAGGCAAATAACAAGCAGTCAGTCATTAGGTATAACCAAAAACCAAAAATCGTATCTCCGGAAGTATCATGGTGTTCATGATGCTCATGAGATACTGCTTTAGTATCTATTTGTGCACTAACAGTACTCATGCATTTATCCCCTTACTTGCGCTTAAATTATGGGCTTTTTCTGTTGCTAATATTTCTTGTGGTTGCACATAAAAATCGACATCTTTGCTGTAACAACGTTGGATAAAGACAGCAATACCGCCCACCAAACCTACAATCGCTAACCACCAAATATGCCAGATCATGGCAAAACAGAACGCCGTTAAAGTGATCCCCATAAATACGCCTGCCGTTGTGTTTTTAGGCATATGGATAGGTTCATAGCTCGCTTTAGTTTGATAAACTTGGCCTTTTTCTTTCATATCCGTCCATGCATCAATATCATCGATATGTGGAATTTCGGCGAAATTATAAGACTGTGGAGGAGAAGATGTTGCCCATTCAAGTGTATGGCCATTCCACGGATCACCCGTTTTATCATCAAGGGCCTCACGGTCTCTAAAGCTCACGTACAATTGAATCACTTGGCAAATAATACCGAACATAATGATCACAGCACCCACCATGGCAATGTGTAACCAGATGTTCCAATCAGGATTATTAGTGTGATTTAAACGACGAGTCATACCGAGGAAGCCAAGTACATAAAGTGGCATAAACGCAAGGAAGAAACCAATTAACCAACACCAAAAAGCACCTTTACCCCAACGTTCGTTAAGCTTAAAGCCCATCGCTTTAGGGAACCAGAAAGTGAAACCAGCAAGGTAACCAAATACCGCACCACCAATGATCGTATTATGGAAATGTGCAATTAAGAACAGACTATTATGTAGAACATAATCAGCACCTGGAATCGCTAATAACACCCCCGTCATACCACCGACAGTAAAGGTAACCATAAATCCAAGTGTCCACATTACTGGGACAGTCATTTGTAAACGACCACGGTAAATAGTAAATAACCAGTTGAAAAGCTTCACCCCTGTTGGCACAGCGATAACCATGGTCGCCATACCAAAGAAGGAATTAACGTTGGCACTCGACCCCATGGTAAAGAAGTGATGTAACCACACGATGAAACCTAAGATTGAAATTGCACCACTTGCATAAACCATTGACGTATAACCAAATAAACGTTTACTGGTAAAGGTTGAGATAATTTCAGAGAATATACCAAAAGCAGGTAGTACTAAGATATAAACTTCAGGATGACCCCAAGCCCAAAACAGGTTGATGTACATCATGGCGTTACCACCACCATCATTAGTAAAGAAGTGGAAACCAAGGTAACGGTCAAGTGTTAGCATTGTTAACAATGCGGTTAAGATTGGGAAAGATGCTGCAATTAAAATATTTGCCCAAGTACAGGTCCAAGTGAAAATAGGCATTTTCATTAATGTCATACCTGGTGCACGCATTTTTAAGACCGTCACTAAAAAGTTAACAGATGTTAATAATGTACCCAACCCAGATATTTGTAGGGCCCAAATATAATAATCTACTCCCACTCCAGGGCTAAATGTCAGCTCCGAAAGTGGTGGATAAGCAACCCAACCTGTTTTAGCAAACTCACCAAACACAAGTGACATATTAATTAAAATGGCACCGCTGGCTGTTAACCAAAAACTTAAATTGTTTAAGAAAGGAAAAGCAACATCACGCGCACCAATTTGTAACGGTAAAATGATGTTCATTAATCCCACCATAAATGGCATCGCCATAAAGATGATCATAATCACACCATGTGCCGTAAATATTTGGTCATAATGTTCAGGCGGAAGATAACCCGGCGCACCACTGGTTGCTAATGCAAGTTGTGAACGCATCATGATCGCATCGCTGAAACCACGGAACAACATCACTAAAGCAAGAAGGATGTACATAATACCTAAACGTTTATGGTCTACGGATGTGATCCACTCAGTCCATAAAATACCCCACTTTTTATACTTTGTAATGAGTGCAAAAAGTGCAATGCCACCGATAGCGATGGCACCCATAGTGAACACTAAAATAGGTTCATGGAACGGAATGGCATCTATCGATAATTTACCTAAAAACGACATAATTACTCCTCGCCTTGGCTGTTAGCTGAGCTAACTGAATGTTCAGCCATTTCATGATGCAAATGTTTCATACTTCCCATCTCTTTATTTTTATCCATATTGCGCGAGCCATTCATACCAGCCATGTATTTCATGATAATGGTATGGAACAAGCCTTTATCAACGCTGCCGTAATAAGTCACAGGATTGTTCTCACTGGCTAAAGCTAATTGATCATAATTTGCTTTCGTTAATGAGCCCCCCTGCGCTTTAACATCACTCACCCATTGATCAAAGTCAGCTTGTGTAGGCGTTGCAATCGCATTAAATTTCATACCAGAGAAACCAGCACCACTGTAGTTAGCAGAAATACCTTTGAAGGTACCTGGCTCATTAGCGATCAAATGCAACTTAGTTTGCATACCGGCCATTGAGTAAATTTGACTACCTAACTGTGGAATAAAGAACGAATTCATGGTGCTTTCTGAGGTGATTTTGTATTCAACCGGTACATTTGCTGGGAACACCAATTCATTGACTGTCGCAATACCTTGTTCCGGATAAATAAATAACCATTTCCAGTTTAAGGAAACAACTTCAACAGTAAGGTGTTTGCCTTTACCTTCAATCGGCTTGTAAGGGTCTAAGCTATGAGTTGATTGCCAAGTAATCACGCCTAAAATAATCACGATAAGGATTGGAACTGCCCAAACAAAAGCTTCTATTTTATTTGAGTGGGCCCATTTCGGCGCATAAATTTCGTGGGTCTGTGTGTCTCTATATTTCCAAGCGAAATATAAAGTCATTACAATAACGGGGATCACGACGAGTAGCATGAGTACAGTAGCGATGATGATTAAGTTTTTCTCATCAATACCTATTTGACCTTTTGGGTCGAGCACTCCGCCTGAGCAGCCGGACAAAACCAGCACCATGCTAGCTAAGGCTATATTACAAAGGTTGCGAATTAACAATGGACTATCCTACTAATACCAATTCACATAACTAATGAAAAAGCTAACTTACTGTAGTAAATCAACTAAACACATGTAATTAAGTGAATTGATATAACCTAAAATTTAAAAGATGTTATTTGATGCACCACAGCGACTATAAAGTCGGTACATAAAACAACGGAGTAGAAATTCTCTGATATTTTTTTACTCAACACAAAAATAGGGTGACAAAAAATAACAGTAGATTGAATAAGGGAGGTGAATCGCAAACACATGCGGCTACAAAAAACAAAGATGATTAAAAAACTAAAACAGCTAAGCTACAGGTAGCGATTAACCATTTACAGCTGGGGGAGCACGGCAACCGTGAATACTGAGGGAAATAAAAGATTGTAGGGTTTCGCAAAAAGAAACCGCTGTTTTACGTAACACCATCGCCGTTCGGCGAGCAGGAAAGTATAAAAATAATAACCAGCATAAACCAATTAATAGTTGACTCGACATTAATGAGTCATCAAAAAGGCTGCCACTATTAACTGACATAGACTCAGAAAAAGCCCCTTCACTTAATAGATGATTTAATTCGCTAATATCGTCAATTAAGCCATTCAACAACATGAATACATAAATGCATAATAGCGTTAAAATAGGCAGTAACTTGCCCTCCATTCCTATTGCACGGGCACTCAAACCTAATCCACTAACTGTGGATTGCGATTTAATTTGCTGACAATATTGTAGAGGAAACAGTACACTCAAAAGTTATTACCTTAATGATCCGGAAAAATCAATTAAACCTCCTACTTCATTTCCAAATATATTTGCATGATGTAAATCAACAAACTAGTAAGAAGCAAGGGAATTTTCGGCAGTATAACAAAGTCGTTGAGCGCGACAAGTAGAAAAGACGTTAAGTAATAAATGAATTAATTTTCAATACCAATAAAGCAGTAAAAATTTGTTGCCATCAGGTTCAAATAGCTTTTTATGGCTATGGCTTATTATTAACCATTAATTACATGTCTATCTATCCGATCATCAGTTAAAATAACAAATTATCAACATTGTACTTAAAAACCTTCCCCCGATTAACGAATTTAATTTTCAAGCAGGGTTTCAAGTCATGTTAAGCTTAAATATCAGTCATGATATAAAAATTCCAAAGGCAGTAAAATTAAATGAGTAAAGCGAATATCCAGTGGTTTCCTGGACACATGCACAAAGCACACAAACAAATTCAAGAAGTACTTCCACAAGTTGATATTATTATTGAAGTTGTTGATGCACGTATCCCTTACAGTAGCGAAAACCCACTGATAGCAGCTATTAGAAAGAAAACGCCTTGTATTAAAGTATTAAATAAAGCGGACCTTGCGGATCCAGAAATTACCGCCAGATGGATTGAGTATTTAGAACAAGATCAAGATGTAAAAGCGATTGCCATTACCACTAGCAAACCTGAGCAAGTGCATCAGATCACTAAACTCTGTGAAAAGATGTTACCTAATCGATTAGGGCAAGATAAACAAATTCGAGCCATGATCATGGGTATTCCTAATGTAGGTAAATCCACCATCATTAATATTTTAGCTGATCGTATTATTGCTAAAACGGGTAATGAACCTGCAGTGACTAAAAATCAGCAACGTATCCGCTTACCAAGTGGCATTATGTTGTCCGATACACCAGGTTTTTTATGGCCTAAAATTGAGAATGCAAATTCTGGTTATCGTTTAGCGGTAACGGGAGCGATTAAAGATACTGCTATTGAGTATGAAGATATTGCATATTACGCAGCGGAATATTTAATAAAACACTATTTGCCTCGTTTACAGCAGCGTTATGAGTTTGAGGAAACTCCGCAATCGGACCATGAGTTAATGGAACTGATTGCTAAACGTCGCGGTGCATTGCGTGCAGGTGGGCATTTTGATATCTACAAAGTATCAACAATCCTGTTAAACGAGCTGCGTTCTGGCGCATTAGGTTTATTAAGTTTAGAAATACCTGAAATGGTGGCGGTTGAAAAACTGGAAGTTGAAGTGATCATGGCAGAAAAACTGAAAAAGAAAATTGAAGTTAAAGAAGCAAGAAGAAAAAGATACAAGAAAAATAGATAATATCGATAACTTCTTACTATGCGAATTAACGCTAAAGTGTTTAAGCATGAGATAGGAAAATATAGCTATTAGATAAGTCTTAGATAAACATCACATTGGCTTTTTACATTTTTTATAAACCCTGTAAATAATGCTAATACTAATGTGATGACATTGTTGTAACAATCAATCCTACCTACCTATTCCTTGTTTTTTATCCACAATATACATAGATATTTTATCGCGCAGATTTTAAATTGATTTATATAACTCCTTTATCAAAAAAAGGTTTATATGCACTCTGCAATATCTGTTATCATTAATAATTGAGCATTAGTATTATTTAATATCTGATATGTAAATCTGCATTGTCAAAAAAGGAATTCTGAGTGCCCATCAATATCAGAGTGTGTATTTGTTTTTTTGCATTGTTTGTTAATACACTGCATGCAAAAGAATTCAAGCAAATAACTTTGCAAGCTTCTTGGTTTGAGCAATTTCAATTTGCTGGCTACTATATGGCCAAAGAAAAAGGCTTTTATAATGAAGTTGGTTTAGCACTGACAATAAAACCTTTTCACATTGAGATACAAAATGAGATCGCTCAATTAGTCACTGATGGCAAAGTAGATTTTGCAGTTGGTAAAGAAAACCTCATTTTAGAGCAAGCTCAACATAAAAAAATAATTGCTTTGTATGCCCTTTTTCAATCCAGTCCCTTAGCTATTTTCAGCACTAAAAAATCTCATATTGATACATTCAAAGATTTCCTAGGTAAACGGATCATGACCACCCAGGCCGATGCTCAGCAAGTCTCATTGAAGTCCATGTTGAGTTCACACCATGTGCAAGAATCAGACTTAACTTATTTAACTCATACGCATGATATAAAAGACCTCATCAATAACAAAACTGATTTAATCTCTGGTTATGTATCAAAAACCCCACACGATTTAGAAGCCTTAGGTGTACCCTTTAATACTTTTTCACCACAAGATTATGGTTTTGATTTGTATAGCGATTTTTTGTATACCAGCCAAAATTTTATGGCTAATAATAAACTACAGGCCGAAGCCTTTAGAGCCGCATCTTTAAAAGGCTGGCAATATGCGTTTGATAATATAGATGAAGCCGTTGATATAATATTTGAAAAATACAATGAACAAAACATAAGTAAATCAGCCCTTTTATTTGAAGCAAAAGCACTTAAAAAATTAGCCTACCTCAATACACCAACACTTGGTGTTATTGATGAGAATAAACTAAAAAAGAGCTTTGATTTATATAAGGTACTAGGGGTTGATAAAGGACCGATTGATTTCAGTCAGTTCATTTACGATAAAACGAACCCTTTTCTGTTCTTAACATCGCAGGAAAAAAGCTATTTAAAGAATAAGCAAAAGATAACAGTATGTATTGATCCTAACTGGTTACCCTATGATGCTTTTGATAATACAGGTCAACATATTGGGTTGAATACTGAGTTTCTTGATATCTTTAGAAAGCGCCTATCTATTCCATTAGAAGTCGTAAGAACTAAATCATGGGTTGAATCAGTGCTTTTTGCCAAACAAAGGAAGTGTGACCTTTTATCATTTGCTGGTGTCACTGAAGAGAGAAAAGAGTATCTTAACTTTACGGCTCCTTACTTAACTTTCCCCCGTGTATTAGTAACTAAACCAGACTTGCCATTCGTTAACAATTTTACTCTCTTAATAGATAAAAAAATTGGCATGGTTCAAGGCTACGCACAACAGGATATGATTAAAAATACTTATCCCAATATCATTATAGTAAATGTTAAGTCGATAAAAGATGGCCTTAATAAAGTAGCTAACGGCGAACTTTATGGTTTCATTGATGCTTTAGATGCTGTTGGCTATTTTTTACAAGAAGATTTCTTAGGACAGTTAAAAGTCAGTGGGAAATTTGACCAAAAAAGGGAGCTAGGTCTTGGCGTTAGAAATGACCACCCCCTTTTATTAAGTATATTTAACAAACTAATTGATAACTTATCGCAAAAATCAATCAAGAGCATTACCGATAAAAGTGCATCCATTCAATATGTTGATAAATTTAACTATCAATTATTATGGTGGTTATTATTAATTGTATTAGTCATTATTGCGGCCTTTGTATACAGACAGAGTTTGTTGAAAGATTTAAATAATAAATTGAATGAAAAAGTTGCAGAAAAAACAAAAGCCTTACAGGAACTAAATGAAAGCTTAGAGCTAAAAATAGAACAGCGCACTCAGCAAATCGAACATTCAAAACGTCTATTACAAGACGTTGCTTACAAAGATAATTTAACCGGTGTTTTTAATCGACATTATTTAGATGAAAAGTCGCTATGCTTTTTTAAACAAGCCGATATGCTTAATCAACCTCTCTCTCTATTATTAATTGATATCGATTATTTTAAAAAAGTAAATGATGTTCATGGACATATTGTTGGAGATAAAGTGTTAACTCATTTTGTTAACAATATTAGAAAAACCTTAAGAGCTGATGATTTACTGGTGCGCTATGGCGGAGAAGAATTTATTTTACTGCTACCTAAAGAGGATTTACAACAAAGTTTAATCGTTGCAGAAAAACTACGAAAACATATAGAGTTGCATCCTTATCAACTGGATGAAGGAATGAATTTAATCAAGATTACAGTTAGCATAGGTGTTGGAGAATATGAAACTGGCGATTCCTTAGAACAATTCATCGGCAAAGCTGATTCAGCATTATATACCGCCAAAAATAAAGGCAGAAATCAAGTACAAACAATTATTAAGAAATAAACAACTTAGATTCAAAGCAAAAGGTTCTAGGCGGAGGTTGCAGACAATAAAACTAGTTATATTTTTGAGCCTGTACATCATACTGGTAAACGCCATATTACTTTCAGAGTTTAAATCTCTTAAAAATAGTTATTATCAAGATATATTAAATGATTTTTTTTAAGCTGTGATCAATGATTTACATTGATATACATTTATCAGCTATATTTGTTTTCATATAAAATTTATATACTATTTTCATCTAATATTAGGTCTACTCCCTCACTATCAGACCATTCAAGTTGTCCCCGAAGCCATCTATTAATAGTAAGCTTATATTAGCTACTCAGCTTAAATAGCAAGGATAAAAAATGACAAACCTTGAACCACAAATAAGCGCTAAAATTTATATAAAAAAATCTACTATTTTTCTCTCAATGCAAAAACTTATAAACGTCCAACTTCCTTTAAGCACGCTCAGTTTTCCTAGCCTATTTTTTCTACCAACTTTGTATAATGTGAAACTATGAAATTAAACAATTCAAAGTCACCTCACCTACTGATTAATGATACGGAGCTGTTATTTAAAATGGCTTTCAATCAACCATTTTATTTCATGGCAATACTCTCACCGGAAGGAAATGTCTTAGACGTTAATGACTTAGCATTAACATCAAAAGGTGTGAAAAAAGAAGATTATATTGGCAAGCTATTTTGGAAATCCCCTGCATGGTCTAACTTGCCTGAATGGGAGAGTCTTTGGATGAAACGCTTAGCTAAAGCGTCCAGTCAACAAAAAGCGGTAATAACGGAAGATAGTTACAAACTTGCAGATGGCTCTGTTTATTATACTGATGTATCGACAACTGCTATTTATACCCCTAATAACCAACTCTCTGGTTATATGATCCAAGCTATTGATACGACAAAACACAGACAAAAATATAGACAAATAGAAGATACAACAAAAAAAGATGATACTGACTTAGAGCTGGTTCTAGAACAAAGCAAGGTTGGTAATTGGTCTCTTAATCTTGTTAACCAGAGTTCTCAACGTTCTCTGACACACGACCAAATATTTGGTTACGACTCATTGGTACCCCATTGGACTGCAGATACATTTCTTCAACACGTCATCCCTGAAGAACAAATAGAGGTAACTAACAAACTCCAACAAGCTATTGCAAATAAAATGAATTGGAAAATTGAGTGTCGAATTATTCGAACCGATGGTGAAATTCGTTGGATTTTAGCTTCAGGTGGACATGTGATTGACGCACCAGGTCAATCAAAGTTAATGGTCGGAATAGTACAAGATATAACCGATCTAAAAAAAGCAGAGCATGCTAATTTACAACATAGTGCTGAACTACAAAGCATATTTAACGCGCTACCAGATACTTACTTTCGTATACAATCCGATGGAAAAATTCTAGATTATCGTACACAAAATAAAAGCGAGCTGTTTAAAGTACCCGAACAATTTATTGGTAAACGCATGCAAGATATTTTACCAAAAGATACTGGCGCATTATTCCAATCAAAAATAGATGAGATCATGCAGGTAGATAAGGTAGTTACTTTTAATTATCAATTATCTACTAATAATCAAGTAGCTCACTTGGAAGCTCGACTTAATAGAATTCATTTGCATGACCAACTTGTGTGTGTTGTTCGTAATGTTACAGATCAATATGAATCCAGAGAATCTTTAGAGGTCAGTGAACAACTATTTCGTACTATTTTTGAACAAGCATCGGTTGGCGTTGCATTGGTCAGTTTTGATATCAAAAAGGTCATTCGTATTAATCAACAGTTTTGCGATATGGTTGGCTACAGTAAAGAAGAAATGTCAGACCCTAATATTTTTGAAAAAATCACACACCCTGATGATCTAAAAAGCAGTTTACATAAACGAAATAAAGTAATAAGTGGTAAAGAACAATCTACAACAATGGATAAACGTTATATGCACAAAGATGGGCATATCGTTTGGGTTGAGCAGACCATTTCCCTTACTCGTAAAGTCGGCGGCCTAGCTAAAACTATTCTTGTCGTTGCTCAGGATATTAGCCAACGTAAAAAAGCAGAAGAAAGATTACTACTATCCTCTAAAGTATTTAGTGATACTAATGAAGGTATTGTCATTACAGATGCTCAGCAACTTATTGTGGATGTTAATCCAGCCTTCGTTAGAATAACAGGCTTTAGCAAACAGGAAGTTATGGGTAAACTGCCCAGCTTCTTAGGGTCTGGTAAGCAAAGCCCGCAGTTTTATGAAGAGATGTGGTCATCAATTAAAACCCACGGGCATTGGCAAGGCGAAGTTTGGAACAGAACAAAACAAGGAGAACTCTATGCTGAACTGCTCAATATCTCATCACTAACCAATCAACAAAATCGAGTCACTCACTACATAGGTGTATTTTCCGATATTACCAGCATTAAGCAACAACAAGAAAAACTTAACCTGATGGCGCACTATGATGTACTGACTAAATTACCTAATAGAGCTTTATTTATAGATCGTTTTCATCAATCTATTGCCCATAGTATTCGTACAGGCCATCAACTAGCGGTGTGCTTCCTAGATTTAGATAATTTCAAACCTGTAAATGATACCTATGGTCACGAAGCGGGTGACCATTTATTAATTGAAGTATCAGAACGTATTATTGGTTGCATCCGAGAAGAAGACACGGTTTCCCGCCAAGGTGGTGATGAGTTTGCCATCTTATTGAATGATATTAAATCGCCTTCACAATATGAAGCAACCGTCAAACGCATTCATAAAGCGTTAGCCATACCTTATATAATTGATGATATTGAGCATCATCTTACTGTCTCTAGTGGTGTTACCCTTTATCCATCAGATAATGCTGATATAGATACTCTATTACGTCATGCTGACCATGCAATGTACCAATCTAAATTAGCGGGTAAAAATCGCTCTCAATTATATAGTCCAGATTCAGACCAACGTATAATTCAACACAACCTTCAATTAGAAGAAATTAATCGCGCTTTAATCAATAATGAATTTCAATTGTACTATCAACCGAAAGTTAATATGGCAACAGGTGAGGTGTTTGGAGCCGAAGCCTTAATTCGCTGGCTTCACCCAGAAAGAGGCATGATACCACCACTAGATTTCTTACCATTTATCGACGGAACATCATTAGAAATTAAGATTGGAGAATGGGTTATCAATGAGGCCCTGCAACAACTTGAAAACTGGCAGCTACAAGGTATTGAACTTGAAGTGAGTATCAATATTGCTTCTTATCACCTGCTCTCTTCCTCTTTTTTTATTGTGCTTGAACAGTGCTTAGCTGAACACCCTGCAATTAAACCTCAATGTTTGCAATTAGAAATTTTGGAAAGCTCTACTTTAGGTGATCTCAAAACAATTACTCATATTATCAAGGAGTGTCAAACGCTGTTAGGTGTCAGTTTTGCTTTGGATGATTTTGGCACAGGTTACTCATCATTAACTCATTTAAGAAGTTTACCTGCGGAAACGATTAAGATTGATCAAAGTTTCGTCAGAGACATGCTAGATGATCCAAGTGATTACTCAATTATTGATGGTGTTATTTCATTAACAAAATCATTTAATCGTAATGTTATTGCTGAAGGCGTTGAAACTAATGAGCATGGATTGATGCTGTTATTGATGGGATGCCAACAAGCTCAAGGTTATGGAATAGCGAAACCGATGTCAGCACCAGCCCTGTCGAAATGGTTAAGTGGCTATATTCCTAACCAAACCTGGATCACTTGCAGTAAAAAAGAGCACAATAATAAACAAAAAAATCTGAAAATATTTAAGCTAATTACCACACAGTGGAAAGATAAACTAAGAAAACAGATTTTATTACCCCCGAATAACAAAATAGTTTGGCCAATACTTGATAATCAACTATGTCATTGTGGTAACTGGACTTTCCTAAGGAAACAAGAGCAGTTATTTACAGAAGAAGAGATGCAACAGCTTGAAAATGCTCATGACAAAATACATAAAATAGCTTATTCGTTACAGCTTAAATACCAAGCCGGAGAACTAGAATCGGCACGCGCTGACTTAGCTGAGCTTGATTTGGCTTTTATTGAAATGAACAACACAATTGGCCTATAGGAAATATTAGTTAACCTTTACGTTATGACTAATATTGGTTGGCAACGGCTATATATATCCTGACTAGAGGTAGAAATAGCCGATATCTTATTTTTAGATTTTCAATAAAAAAGATTTATGCCGCCGGTAATCTCAACTAAATTAGAATCACTTTACATAAGTGACACTCGGCTATACAAATACGGAATAAAATCAATATATCAATATGATGAAATTGAATCTATTGATAGGCTAGCCGAGGCAGTGATGACTAATTTTAATAGGCCACTATACTTTTGTAATTTAACCTAATTTCCTTGATATAATGCTAAAAAATACAAGTAAACGATTAAGTAATATCCATTTCATATTCAATTACATAAAGAGATCAAACTCTATGATTTTAATCCTTCATTTCATTATTTTACTTGGCTATGCCATATAAAGGCGCTAGATTGTTTGTTAAGAATAGTTATATTTTCATGTTCATCACTTGCTCTTCCCGCCAGCCCATAACAAACATGCAAAGGTAATAAATGTTCTTCTCGTGGATGACAATAGCGAGCATGCGGAGCCTGAGCCCAGTTTGTCATTCTTTCATTACGATCATCTTCGCGAATATTTTTGTCGCTCAACGTTATACTTAACCAATCTTCAAACTGTTGATTTTTTAATTGGTTATCAGCCGTATTAGGTGCAAAGAATGCTTTCATATTATGAAATGAGAAGCCTGACCCTATCACTAGTAAATTATCATAATCAAGTAACTGTAGTGCTTTCCCAATGGCTAGATGCTGCGCAGGATCTAGACTATTCACTAATGAAAGCTGAATAACAGGAATATCAGCAGCGGGATACATTAACGTCAATGGAACATAGACACCGTGGTCATAACCTCTTTTATATTCAAGTTTAGCTGGTATGCCAGATTGCTTTAATACCTGCTGTACTTGTTTTGCAAGCTCAGGTTCTCCTGGGCTTGGATACTTCACTTCATATGCTGGAGCAGGAAAGCCGTAGTAATCGTAGATCAATTCAGGGTTTGGCTGCGCAGTGATCATCACCTGTTCTGCTTCCCAATGCGCACTAATCAATAAAATAGCACTTGGTTTAGATATTTTTTGGGGTAGCGATTTTAAATAAGACACCATTTCAGCGTGCGCAGGGTCATCAAACAATGGCATAGGGCCACCACCATGAGAAATAAAAGCGATATTTACGTTTTTCATATTAACTCCAAACAATAAATTAGGTTTAAGGTGTTCAATTGAGTACTAGCTAGCTACTGAGTTCAACACTGGTAAAGCTCGCTAAGCGAAAATATCAAGTGTTTAAGTAGACTGATAAAAGTCTAAAAGTAGCTCAAAACTTACTAATAAATCATTGTCGCGCACTGAGTCGCAACAATGAATTACGTAAGAAAGAATAAAGTAAGAAAGAGGGAATAATTAAATTATTTACTCTGCTTTTTACTATTCAATTCAAGTAAGAAGTGATCAAGACTATAACTACCACCACCTTGTACAGCGATAGCAACCAATACAACTAAAAGTGTTAATGCATATTCATACCCATTATTAGCCATAAATAAACCATTATTAATGTGTACGGAGAATATAGCGACGACCATAGTGAAAGCCGCAACCACTGCCGCAGGACGAGTTAACAAACCTAATAGAATGGCTAATCCACCAAAGAACTCTGCACTTCCAGCAAGTAATGCCATTAGGTAACCAGGAGTCATTCCTATACTTGCCATCCACTGTCCAGTCCCCTCTAGTCCATAGCCCCCAAACCACGCAAACAATTTTTGCGCACCATGAGCAGCTAAAATAAGGCCAATTGGCGCACGTAGTATTAATGCAGCAACGCCTGCTTTAGATGACAGTACTTTGTTTAACAATGATGATTTCATGGGTTGTTCCTTGATAAAGTTAATAATTAATAGTGTTGCCCCTGTTGTGGGATGTATGTACTTTACTATCAACAAAATAAAAGAGTAATATGTATAATAACGAATAATTAACAACAAAATGTTGTTAATTGAGTTTTTAAGATTTAATTTGTAATAAATAAATTAGTTGTGCTGATTAAATAAAAAAGTCAAATGAATAACTTAAATAGAAAAGTTGAATAGATAGTTAATTAAAAAATAAAATAAGTCAGCTAAAGGAACAAGTAAAATGGATAGAATTGATGCGATGCGGGCTTTTGTATCCGTTGTTATAGAAGGTAGTTTCAGCAATGCGGCAACAACTTTGCAATTATCACCACAGCTAGTCAGTAAATATGTTTCTAAGCTTGAAGAGCGATTAGATGTGCGCTTATTACACAGAACCACACGTAAAGTTAGTTTAACCGAGGCGGGGACCCATTATTTTCAGCATGCACAACAAATATTGTTAAGCATTGATGAAATGGATTCTCAGTTAGGAGGA
Organism: Vibrio sp. 1-Bac 57; assembly: GCF_037546855.1. Classification (NCBI taxonomy): domain Bacteria; kingdom Pseudomonadati; phylum Pseudomonadota; class Gammaproteobacteria; order Vibrionales; family Vibrionaceae; genus Vibrio; species Vibrio sp. 1-Bac 57. The sequence goes on from NZ_JALAAC010000017.1 coordinate 38,943, forward strand.
TTACAACAAACTCCTAAAGGCACACTTCGTATCAATGCACCTGTCTCTTTTGCTTTAAGGCACATGGCTAAATTAATTGCCGATTTTCAAATGCAATATCCGTTAGTGAATGTCGATTTACAGCTAAACGATCGTAAAGTAGATATCGTTGAAGAAGGTGTTGATATTGCATTACGTATTGGACGTCTTAAAAGCTCATCTTTAATTGCAAAATATCTCACCCCTATTCGTCTTATATTATGTGCATCTCCTGAATATCTGCAAGAAAATGGCGTACCAAGCCACCCTGAAGCGCTCAAAAATCATCGCTACCTCCACTACAGTTATATGGACATCGAAGGAAAAGGGGACGTTTATCAATGGTTAAAAGCTAAAAATACTAATCATCTTGGTGCATTCCATAGTAATAATGGAGACGTATTAACGGAAGCTGCTATAGCAGGTGCAGGATTAATATTGCAACCCACTTTTATAGTACATGAGGCGCTTGAAAAAGGTCAATTAATACCAGTATTACCTGATTTCGAGCCTGAGCAAGTGGGGTTATATGCGGTCTATGCTAATAGAAAACTATTACCTAACAAAGTTCGATGCTTTATTGATTTTATCGAGCACTATTACGGTTCACCGCCCTACTGGGATCAAGCGATAAGTAAATAAGCCTAAAGATTATTGTTATCCTACTCGCTAGTTGCTATTTTTTGCGATAGTATTTTCACCTATTCCAAATAAGCATTGATAATTTATTGTTTAAATATTAGGTCCCTTTATCTTATGTTACTTGAAGGCATTGAAACGTTGTTAATGCTCAGCCATGAAAAAACCATGAGCAGAGTAGGTAGTCAGCTTTATATTAGCCAGTCTGCGGTAAGCAAACGTATCGCATTATTAGAAAAGAAATTAGGTAAAAAGTTGATTGCACCTGATGGGCGGCATGTACGCTTAACGCCTGCAGCGAATGAGTTGATCGCTAGCATTGGGCCTACATTTCAAGAATTACAGGGACGTATTTACGAACAACATACGTTAAAAGATGAAACGATTATTTCCCTTGCTTGCTCGGAAACCTTAGTCGCAGGATACCTTGCCAGTATCATGGGGGATTATTGTCAACAGGATGCCGCGATTCGTATTAGCACCCACCATACCCCAAGGATTATTGAACGCGTGCAATCGGGTAAAGCGACGATCGGCTTTTGTGCTGGTCAGATCCCAGCACATCACGGACTAAAAATGATTTGTCTATGGCAAGAGCCTTTTGTATTGGTCAGCGAATCCGCATTATTAACACTGCCTAAGCAAATATTAACCAATGACCTATCGAACCCAGCTAACCGTTACCAGTTAGATATATTAACGACACTAGGTATTGAGCCACTAATGCAAATGGACTCTTATACCGCTTCAGCGCAACTTGCACTCGGCGGTATAGCGCCTGCATTAGTGCCACTTTCTATTGTAAAAACCATGAAAATACAAGCTAAGGACTGTTTTACCTTTGAACAGTTAAGGCCTTTATATCGCCCAATTCACATCTGCTTACGGCCCAACAATTATCAGAACCAAAGAGTTAAAACATTGATAAAAGCCATAACGAGTGCTGTTCCCATAACAACTTAATAGCCATGGTCATCGACATAATGATCACTAATGGTCGAATGATTTTTTGACCATTACCTAACACCACTCTTGCACCTAAACGCGCGCCAAAAAAGCCGCCAATGGCCATCAATAATCCCAACTCCCATATTGGTAACCCTGCAATTATAAAAAACAGCAACGCTGCTATATTTGAGGTGAAATTTAACACTTTGGTGCGCGCTGTTGCTGCTATCAAGCCATAACGCCCTAGTGCAACAAAACAGACCGTAAAAATAGAGCCCGTACCTGGACCTAAAAATCCATCATAAAACCCCACACTTCCACCAATCACAAAAGCAAAGGCAGTTTCTGACAGTTTCGGTTTATCGTCAGGATGTGGCGTGATTGAAGAAGAGAAAAGAAAGTAACTTGAAATCGCAATCAGTATAATTGGAATAATACTCAATAATAAATCAGCTTTTACATGTTGTACGATTTCAGCCCCTATTGCGGCGCCGACAAAGGTACATAAAATGGGTAAACGCATCGGTTTTAACTGCACAATACCATTACGAACAAAATATAAGCTTGCGGAGAAACTACCAAAAGAGCTTTGTAGTTTATTCGTTGCTAATGCTTGTGCAGGTGGAATACCCGCAGCGAGTAAAGCAGGAACGGTCAACAATCCCCCACCACCAGCCATTGCATCGATAAATCCGGCTAATGTTGCAACAGCGACGAGAAACGCCATGACCTCTAGTGAAATTTCCATACTTTTCCTTATCATTATTAAGGCCGCGACTATAACACTGAGCAGCTAGTTAGATGAGCAAAAGCATGGAAATTAATGTATTCCTATTTTTCATAGGAGATGGTGACAGTAACTAGCACTGTTCACCATCTTTCAGAGAAGCCTAATAAACTGGCTATTGGATTGGCTAAATAGGTTGACTAATGAATGGAGGGTTATGCCATCATAAACAGAGGAATATGAGTGTGGCGTAATAATTTTTGCGTTACGCCACCAAACATTTGCTTATGTAACTTCTGATGTACAAGTGCACCTGCGACAATGAGATCAGCCTCTTGATCCAGCGCCTCTTTTAATATATTGCGCGGTGTATTTAAGCGGCTGGTAGAAAAAGACACACATTCAGAGTCGATTAGATGGCGTTTTAAAAACACCTGTAAATCTTGCTGTGTGGGCTTTTTCAATAATGATCGCTCGCTAGTAACAATGACAACTCTATCTGCCTTTTGTAAAACAGGAATAGCAGCACTGACGGCACGAGCTCCTGCATCATCTCCATTCCAAGCAATTACAATCGTTTTAGGCGAAAACTCACAATCAATGCACCTAACCAATACAGGTAATGCATCATACTAGTGGTGTTAGTGTCATAGGCATAACCATTGGTAATGTATTTGGAAGAATTGCAGGAAATGAGGCTGCTGATTATGCGAACAACTAATAAAGTAACAGAAGCACAAAGAGTCATGACCATTTGTAATGCATGTCGTTATTGCGAAGGTCATTGTGCAGTGTTTCAAGCGATGGAATTACGTTTAGAATTTAACGCAGATAATTTAGATTATTTAGCCAACCTTTGCCATAACTGCGGCTCTTGCTATCACAACTGTCAATATACTGCTCCACATGAATTTGACCTTAACGTACCTGCTGCGATGGCAGAACTGCGACAAGAAAATTATGGTATATATGCATGGCCAGGATTTATGGGGAAGCTTTTTGCCAATAATGGTTTATGGATGTCGTTATTATCAATTATAGTCATTACAAGCTTCTTTATAATCACCAAGATATAACTGGGGATGGTTTTTGGACTGTACAAGAGCAAGCCTTTTACGGCGTAATTTCGCACAATACAATGGCCTTTATATTTTCCACTGTCTCTGCTTTTGTAGCGATTGCAATGCTTGCCTCGATCATCAAATTCTGGAAAACCATGTGCCTGCCTTCTCCGTTTAGCTTGAACTGGAAACAGGTAAGACAAGGTGTGAAAGATGCATTAACATTAAAATATTTAGATGGGGGTAATGGTCAAGGTTGCTCTCACGAAACTGAACAACCTTCCATGGCACGCCGCTGGTATCATCAAATGACATTTTGGGGTTTTATGCTGTGCTTTGCTGCGACATCAACGGCGACAGTCATGCATTATGGATTTAATTTACCAGCACCCTATCACTACATTAGCTTACCAAAGCTATTTGGGATCTTGGGTGGCATAGGATTAATTGTAGGACCGATTGGCTTACTCTCGATCAAATATCGAGCACCCAATGAAATGAAAGGAAAAACCAATAAAGGCATGGATGTGAGTTTTCTCGCATTACTTTTATTGACTAGTATTTCTGGGCTTTTACTGATGTTAGTAAAGGATACACAATGGGTAGGTTTGGTATTAAGCTTACATTTAGGTATTGTCATGACATTTTTTCTTTCCATGCCCTATGGTAAATTTATTCATGGTTTTTATCGTTTAATTGCATTGGTTGTTTTTGCTATTGAAAAAGAAAAGCACCAAGCAATAGCAGGTGTTGAAACAATTAATGTGGCTAATATTGATACATAACCCTCTACTGAAGTAATAATGAAGAAATCAGCCCTGAAGGAGGCCATACTTAGAAACAATTTTAAATTAATCAACTAAATAAATCTGAAGAAAAGCTAGTCAGCTTATTAACTTGAGCGTTAATAGGCTGTCAGAAATATGTTAAGTTAAGACTTATACGACTGCAGTAATAAACACAGCATAATAAGGACAACACCAGCCCACCCTAATACAGAAATTGATTCTCCGACCACAACCACTGCAAATACAGCAGCAACAGCAGGTTCAAACAAAGTCAACAAAGTGGCTTTGCTTGCATGAATAGTGTTAAGCCCATATCCAAAGCAAATATAACCGATAAACATAGGTATTACTGCGATATAAAGCACCACCGCAGTATTGATGGGTGTCGCAAACAGATCATTGCTATTCAATAATAAAATAGGGAGAAGCAGTACCGCACCAATACCAAAGATGCTACCCATTGCTGATTTCGAACTTATTCCGCGATTAATCAATGCTTTTGCGGCCCATGAATAAAGTGCATAAGCGAGACCTGCAATAAAACCAAGGACGATACCAATCACTTTGCTTGAATCATCAAGGGTCTGTTCAGTCAGGTTTGTTTCTGAACTAGCTAACAATACAATGCCAACAGACCCGATAAATAAACTCAGTACCCAACGACGGTCGATGTTGTTTTGTTTGCTAAAAAGACACTCAATTAAGGCGACAAAAAAAGGAGCACTAGCGATTGAGATAACCGTGCCTATTGCGACACCCGATAAGCGCATTGAACTATAAAAGGCTAATGGGTAAACGGCTAAGGCAATAGCCCCTATGCAAAGTAGTTTACCTTCTTTTAGCAGGCACTTTGCATCATGTCGTAGATTTTTCGCACCAAAAATAGCTAACATTAAACCACCGACGCCCATAGAAAAGGATCCGATGGCTAGTGGATTCACGGTAGATGCAAACGATGCAGCCGTGCCTGTTGTGCCCCATAATAAAGAAGCAAATAAGATAGCTGATACACCGTATGTTTCTGACTTATTAGTTATGCTTAACTTGCTCATGTTGATCCTTTAGACGATTAATGAGTCGAAGTATAAATCTGGAGCTAACAAATTAGTTTGCAGAAAAGACGCTTATATTGTTTTATCAGACTACATTTTTCAAGACTGTTTTTATAGCGTTAGGTTTTATAAGGCTAGGCTTTATGAAGTTAGGTTTACAGGTGAATCTATGCATTGAACTTATTAACGTCTTAATTGGCGAGGCGACAAACCAAAAAAGTGTGAAAAGCGGCGACTAAAAGCAGAGATATCTCCATATCCTACTTGTTCCGATATTAGCTGCACTGGTGAATCGGTATGCGTTAATAATGCCTTTGCCTTTTCCATTCTTTGAATCGTTATATATTGCAGCACACTTTGACCCATCGACTGCTTAAATATTTTCTTAAATTGTGTTGGGCTCAAGCAAGCGATGTCGGCTAACCCGTTAATAGTGAATGTTAATGATAGGTCATCGGATATATGCTGAATTACGGATCTCACCCTAGAGTCTATTTGTTCGCCCACTCTTTGTTGCTGCAACAGTTGAAAAAACATCTGCTGCATCAAGCTTTCAATCGAACTATCGACTTTGTGTTGTAATTGTTTTTCAATAAAAAAGAGATAACTTCTAAGTGGCGAAGAGACAGAGAAAACAACAGAGTCCATGTTTAATAAATTATCAGGTAATAGATTAAGGTCTGCGACAATAAATCGAGCTTCTTCATTGGCTCTGAATAAGTGAAAGGTCTCGGATTGGATCACAACACACTCTCCAACGGAGACTTTACCTTGGTATCCTTCAAGCTCGATAATAATAGTGCCTAATATCGGCAAAACTAGCTGGTGATAACAGTGCACATGCCCTCTTCGCTGCTTGCTATATGCTCTTATGCTTAAATTATCTTGCATCGCAGTGCCCCTCATTAAATATTGCCGTGTTTATTAGCTATTTATTATCAGACAATTACCATAATATCGAAGAATTTCACAATGATATTAAACCTTTAGCGAGATTTTGTGGCAGCTCTTTTTGTTTTTGTGGTTTTACTAGCACTAGCACTTTTTTTAGCAGCTGGTTTTCTTTTAGCAAATGACTTTTTAAACCCAGCAGGGCTTGCAGGCAGGTTGACTAATGCTTGTGGGCCATCAGCAATCGCTTTTTTGATAATATCACCAAGCTGTTCTTGTAATGGAGAGACAAACCCCAGATAACTTTGTTGCTTTTGACTAATTGCATTTAACTGCATTTCCCACAAAGCAGTCATATCTGGCAAGGTTAATTTGTCAGGAAGACTCTCAATTAATTTTCTACCAACCTCTGTTGCTTGAATCGTTTTACCAATGCGCTGTAAAAATTGACGCTTAAACAACAACTCGATAATGCCAGCTCTAGTCGCTTCAGTGCCTAAACCATCGGTTTCTTTAAGTACTTTTTTTAGCTCAGCATCCTTAATAAAACGTGCAATATTGCTCATCGCAGCGAGTAAGGTTGCATCAGTAAAGTGTGCTGGAGGTTGTGTATTTTTATCAATCACTTCACCACGCTCACAATATAATATCTGGCCTTTTTTTAATGTCGGTAAAAAGCTTTCAGTTTCTTTTTGAGGAAACAAAACTTTCCAACCGTCACTTTGCTTTGACTTCGCTTTACTGATGAACAGCCCTTTATTTATTTCAATTTCAGCAATACATTCTGCATAACAATAATCATCATAAAACTGACTAAGGTACTGACGAGCAACCAATTGATAAATATTTTTAGCAACAATATCTAATGAACTAGTGGATTTTTTAGTATCTGTCGGAATAATCGCGTGGTGCGCATCAACCTTACTGTCATTCCAAGCACGGCCTTTAATTGATAAGTTAGCACCCTGCACCGCTTGTTGCATTTGCGGTTCGTTGCTAGCAATTGCCTGTGTAACAAACTTAGCTTGTTGATGATGATTACGCGGTAAATAACGGGAATCTGAACGTGGATAGGTAATTAGTTTATATCGCTCATAAAGAGCTTGGGCGGCATCTAATACTTGTTGTGCGCTGTAGCCAAAACGTTTAGCGGCATCAATTTGTAGCCCAGATAAATTATAAGGTAAAGGTGCAACCTGCTTTTTATTTTTATTAATAAAGCTAATAACAGTGGCGGGTTGATCTGTAATACGTGCGGCAACATTTTCAGCTAAGGCTTTAACTAGCACTCGCCCTTCTGAATCTTGATAAGGAGCGCAAGCGTCACTAGGTTGCCATTTAGCAGTAAAAGGTTGTTGAGTACTTTTATCTTGATTAACATTTAAATGCGCTAGTACTTCATAAAATGGTTTACTAACAAACTGCTCGATTTCATAGTCACGCCTTGCCACTAACCCTAACAATGGCGTTTGTACTCTCCCCACTGAAATAACCCCTTTATAACCCGATTTTTGGGCTAATAAAGTATAAGCACGGGTTAAATTTAAACCATACAACCAGTCGGCACGCGTTCTTGCTAATGCTGAAGTTGAAAGTGGAATAAAATCTTGGTTTGAACGTAAATTTTGAATGGAACGCTTCACTGCATTAACCGTTAAATCGCTTATTAAACAACGCTCGACTTGTTTTAATTTATTGCCTTTAACACCACTAAAATGAATCACTTCATCAACCAACAGTTGACCTTCTCGATCAGGGTCCCCAACATGCACTAGTTGATCAGCTTGTTTAATTAATTTTTTTAAAATGCTTAATTGCTTGTTGGTGTTGGCAACAGACTTCAACTTCCACTGAACGGGAATGATAGGTAAGTGCTCAAACTTCCATTGCTTAAAAGCGGGATCATAAGCTTCTGGGTCAACTTGCGTTAATAAATGGCCGATACACCAACTTACCACGTCGCCATTTCCGGCATAAATACAACCATCGGCTTTTCGGTGTGGTTTAGGTAATGCGTCTGCAACGGCACGCCCTAAACTTGGTTTTTCAGCAATATATAGTTTCAACGTACACTCCAACTGTTTTTATAGACAGTATTTTATCTACTGCCATAATTCAAGTATTGGACGCTTTTATTTGCAACTATGTTCACAATTGCTTGACTAATAAACAATACTTTTGAATATGTGTCTTTTATAATATTGGTATTACTTTGCATTATTGTCATATGCTTACCTTAATAGAACGCCAGATTGATTAAATGTCATTGTTTTGAAAGAACCCAACAGATTTATAAAATCATTGAAATAGTACATTTGATAAAGAATTTAACGAGAGAACCAAATATGAAACTAACCAAAAAAGTAACATCATCATTATGTCTATGTAGTGTGCTATTTGTTGTGGCCTGTAATGCCGATGAAATCAACCAAGATTCTCCAATAACAGTGGTTGACGCACCATTAAGCACCAAACAGGTAAGCCAAGCAAAAGCAACGGTGGACACTGTGATTAACGCAGATACGCTATATAAAACTTCAGCAGCCAAAAAAACTGAGTCTACTAAATCTTGGGACGAAGTTAAAAAATCCAGCGAAGAAGTTTGGGAAAAAAGTAAAAAAATCAGCCAAGATGCGATAGAAGCAGGAAAAGATACCACCACTGGTGCTTGGAAAGAAGGCACAGAATCCAGCAAAAAAATGTGGGAAAGTAGCAAAGAAAAAAGCAAAGAACTTTGGGAAAGTAGTAAAAAATCTAGCCAAGAAATTTGGGATAAAAGCAAAGAAACTAGCGAAGAACTTTGGAAGGATGGCAAACAATCAAGTAAAGAGTTATGGCAAGAAGGTAGTGAGAAATTAGATAAAATATTTGAAGAGTCAAATGAACCAACTAAAGAAGATGCTTTTGATAAAGCAAACCAAGCTTTTGAACCTGATGAAATTTAGCTATGTCATGATTTAACCATGCTAAATTTAACTATGTAAAAAATTAATTAAGCCAAAAAATGACACAAGAAACATATAGCATGCCCCTCTGCTTATTCGTTTGATAAGTGCAATAAAGATGCATTAAATTAATGCATCTTTATGAGGAACAAAACATAAAATTAAATTACAGTGCTAGCACCTATATCATTAACTAACAGTGTAACTAAATCTCTTAGTTTGGCATCGATTTCTGTATTCTTTACCGAACGAGTTTCAATATTATAGTTATCAAAAAAGTTTGGCATAGACAACGAACCTTTTAAATCAGCCGCAAAATAAGGAGCAGAACCCACCGCCGAGGCCAATACTGATGCAGCACCACCTGGACCAGGAGAAGCTGACAACATTAACATCGGTTTATTTTGATACACTTTAATATCGATACGTGAGGTCCAGTCAAAAAGGTTTTTATAAGCCGCCGTGAATGACCCGTTATGCTCTGCATAAGAAATGACAATCGCGTCAGCTTCGGTAATTTTATCGTAAAAGTCCTGTGCCTGTTGTGGCTTTCCTAACTCTACTTCTCGTTGAATACTGTAAATTGGCATTTCAAAATCATTAAGATCCAATAGTTCTACTTCAGCTCCTTCTATTAAATGTGCGGTGTAGTTTGCTAACTTCCGATTCATTGAGTTTTTTGAATTACTGGCTGCCAATGCTAATACTTTCATGCGGAATCCCTTACTGATGATCACTTTTTAAATGAGGATAAGAATTAAAACACACCGAAAACGATTCTATTAATGGAATACGATAAGGTATATTAATTTTGTTAATTAATTGTTCTTTCATATATAACTAACTGATTTTTGCCTAACAATATTAGGCCATATTCAGCGCTAAATTGGTATGGCTGATCGATATTAATTACTATCGGGTTTAGTGACATCACTAACAGAATCATATGAATAGTAAGAAAATGAACAAAGCAGCTTGGTTAAATGTGGTGGAATAGCTTAATACCTTAGAATGGCAGTTGTAAAATCAATTGAATTCTAAATTAGCATAATAAGTGTAGAAAAATAAATGTAAAAAAAAGGCTGATGTTTCCATCAACCCTTTTTAACAGATAAAACGATAATTGCCCTGTACTTTGACTTAAGCTAAATCACTAAATTAATGTTTAATGAATCTAACTTTTTGTAAGTAAGTTACAAAGCAAAATTCTTAATTTATCTATAAAAATATATTAACTATCTAAGTAATCTAAGTCGTCGTAATCATCACCTAATAGTTCTTTTAAACGTCTTCTTTCTTTTAATTCTTCAATACTACGGCGAACTTTGCCTCTTTTTCTATCGTTTAATAATGCTTGTTTTTTCTTCATCGATGCATTGTTTTCATCCCAATCATCTTCAGGAAAAAAATCAGTGATATCTTGAGTCTCATCTTCAGTTTGTAGAGAGTTTCTATTTGAGTGTGCCATTTTAATTCTCCAATCATGACAGTATTGCTATGCCGTTATAGGCTTATTTATAACTACAAAAAACTAATTTTAAATATTAAGTACGGGAGACTTTTATCTACGATTAAATAAAAAACCATACCTAGTCTTTTTAACTCATTATTTAAAATAATTCGATAAAAATTTACATAAAAAACAAGATTAAAAAGCACTTTCTATAAAATATGAGATTAAATAGCCATTTTCGTGATGATTTAGTCGATTTAATGATAAAAAAACATTGACGATAATAATTATCACTCTATTTTTCATCAATTGGATAATATACAACAGCTTCATAAGCAGTTACATTAAGGGTCTTTTTCAAGACATAAAAGGGTGAATATGCAGTTTTCAACGTTAGGCAGCAGTGGTGAATCAGTTTCTCGAATTTGTTTAGGAAGCATGACCTGGGGGTTGCAGAATAATCAACAAGATGCAGACCAGCAAATAGCCTATGCATTAACGCAGGGTATTAATTTCATCGATACCGCTGAAATGTACGCAGTACCTCCTTCTGCTGATACATATGGAAAAACAGAATCAATCATTGGACATTATTTACATAATAATGCCAGTCAACGTAAAGATATTATTTTAGCCTCTAAAATTGCCGGATCAGGCCTACCTTGGGTAAGAAACGGCGGCGACATAACAGGTGAAGCAGTGATTAGTTCAGTAGAAGCTTCTTTAAAACGCTTACAAACGGATTACATTGACCTTTACCAATTACATTGGCCAAATCGCCAGTCTCCTCATTTTGGACGTCACACACCTAATACGTTTAAATTCTCTGATAGTGAGACAGCACAACAAACAGATTCGATGCTCGATATACTTCAAGGTTTAGATAAGTGTGTTAAAGCTGGGAAAATAAGATACTGCGGTTTATCAGACGATACACCTTGGGGCATTAATAGCTTCTTGAAACTTAGTGAACAGCATAACTTACCGCGTATGGTATCGATTCAAAATGAGTTTAATTTATTACATACCAAAGATTGGCCATATTTAATTGAAAACTGTGTACATGAAGATATTGCGTACTTACCTTGGTCACCATTAGCAACGGGTATGCTAAGTGGTAAGTATTTAGATGGGCAATGCCCAGCAGGGAGTCGTTGGAGCATTAAGCAGCGTAATGGTTTATTTAGAGATACGCCTGAAAGTGAAGCAGCGGTAAAAGCTTATCAAGATATCGCCCATCAGAATGGCATTACCACAGCACAATTGGCCTTGAAATGGTGCGACCAAATAGATGGAGTGACTTCGACCATTATTGGCGCAACTAAAATGACGCAATTAAAAGAGAATATCGAGGCATTTAAAGCGCCTTTATCTGAACAAGCGTTAAGTGATATCAATACGATATTTAAAAAGTACCCAGCGCCTTATTAACAATGACTCAAACGATCATCTGTAGCAACTGGTAAGTGAGAGTAAATAACCTATTAGCTTATTAAGCTATTAATTTATCAACTGATGAGCCATACCTAAATCAAGTGCCGAAGCTTCCAGTAAACACTTCGGCGCTTTTATCATTTCACTTTCTACTGTATTTAAGAATTGCCGGGAACAACACTTCCTACTTTCGATACTTAACCTTGACACTTAGTCTTGATAACTTTCTCTAAAGCACAAACTAACTGGCTTAATAGCAGTTCCCCTCCATCTCTAAAATAGAGACATTTGATCCGACGTGATCATATTAAAATCTTTACCTAATACAGGCAAAATTGCCTCCGCAATAGGTTTTAGTTGTTTATCAATATACTGCTGATAATCAATATCAGAATGACAATACTCTTGTGGCTCTGGCCCATTTACTGTTAATAAATAACCAATGCGCCCCCGTTGCTGATAGCGAAGTGGTAACCCCAACGCTGCATTTTGTTGATCTGCTAACCGTGCGGCACGTACTTGCGGGGGAATGTTTTTAATATAATCAGCCAAAGGACGGCGCAACCTTTTATGATAGACGAGCTTATCATCTAATAAACCTTGTTTTAGTTGCTCAATGGTATCAGTGATATATGCTTCCACCGGTAACTCGGCAAATATTTTTTGATATAACGTTTTCTGAAATGTTTGTGCTAATTCAGTCCAATCTGAGCGTACGGTTTCCAATCCTTTAAATACCATTTTTTCACCGCTTTCTGTGGCGGTTAACCCTGCATAGCGTTTCTTAGAGCCGGTATCTTGGCCACGTAAAGTTGGCATAAAAAATTTAGAAAAAGCCGTTTCAAACTCAATCTCTAAAAAGCAGTCAAGGTCAAAGTCCTGCCGTAATAAATCTGCCCAATACTGATTAATGTCTAAGGCTAATTGTTGACCTATTTCATTCGCTTGTTGTAAATTATTACAATCTTTAAGATAAACAAAAGTTGAATCAGTATCCCCATAGATGACTTTTTGCCCTTTGTTTTCAATAAAGCGAGCAGTTTGTTGCATAATTTGATGGCCGCGCAAGGTGATTGAACTGGCTAAGCGCGTATCATGAAACCGACACCCTGCAGATCCTAATACCCCATACATACTGTTCATAATAATTTTTATTGCATGCTGAAATGCATTATTTTTTTCTTTTTTGGCTTGCTCTCGCGCGCTGGTTAATGTGTTTAATAAACTAGGTAAATGGTGTTCAGTTCGGCTAAACCTTGCCCCTCTAAACCCTGGAATAGTTTCTTCTTCAGGCGCTAATAAACCTTCAATCATGCCCATTGGATCAATTTTAAAGCTGCGAATGATATTTGGATAAAGGGATTTAAAATCTAGTACTAACACCCACTCATACAAACCTGGAATCGAATCCATCACAAACCCGCCGGGAGAATGTTGTGCTTGAACATCTCCTAGATTAGGTGCGATATAACCGCTACGGTGTAATAATGGTAAATATAAATTAGTAAAGGCGGCAACTGATGCTCCCCTTCTATCTAAAGCGAGTCCTGTTAATCGTGCTCGTTGGATCGTATATTCTGCGAGTTGTTTATCTTCAAAAATACGCTCAACTAATAAACAGTCCTGCAAGTTGTAACGTGCAAGTGTGACAGGCTCTTGCTCAAATTGGCGTTTAATCTCTAACCCTTTATCGCTATTGGTTTCAATTAACTTACCTTCACCAAATAAACTCTGGCTGACAAATTCCAAGCTATAGCTTTCAAAATGTAAACTGGCATTCTTTAATGCGTCGATACCATCTAACACCACGCGTCCGTTTAGTATGACGGAGCCACTATCCGGATCATCTCTATGTGTTAACCATTTTAAGGCACTACCATCTCGGCCAATGGTTAATGGGACATTAAGAATTTGAGCGCGTTGTGCTAATAAACGCATATCAAAGTTAGCAACTGCCCAACCGATGATTGCATCGGGATCATATTGTTCAAACCAAGCAATTAATTGCAATAATAATGACCGTTCATCTTTAACCCAAATGATATTAATATCGTTAGCAGATTGGGACCTGCCTATCATCAATACCGAATGATGTGCTTGCTTTTTGTCACCGACATTATGCATACTCAATGCGATACTATATAGCTCACTTTGCGGACTACATTCCACATCGAGTGACACCATATTTAAGGTTACATTGGCGCTAATGACATCGGGATTAATTTCATTAGATAAAGTTGCTTGCTGACAGGACCAATACTTGCCTAACCATTCAATTTGACCAGAAACTTTCACCAAGCCATAAATGAAGCGCTCCATTAGAAATCGGTCGCTGAGTTTAATATCTCCTTCATAGGTGGCAATACTTTGTTGCATTAATGCTAATTGGCACCATTTATGAAGTTGTTGTTTAAAGGTGTAAATAGCACATATTTTTTTGCCATTAAAGGTTTTAATATCAAGCGGACGAATAAAATTAGGTTGGCAGTTTTCTTGTTTCCAAACTTGCTCCGCTTGCTCAAGTTGATCCTGTTCAATTAAAAACACATAACGTTGTTGTGGTACTACAAGTCTGCACGGCCCACGGTCGGTGCTTAACCAAAAAATAAGATCAACACCATTCGCTGTCTCAACTTGCTGACGCGATAGAATTAAACCGGATAGAGAGGTAATAGAAGATTCAGTCATATTGCTATTTTAGGATAGTTTCAACGTAAACGTTACCGCTTAATAAAAGTAATTAAAAACAAAGCATTGCAAACAATTAAAAAGAAATAAAAAAGGCAAAAAAAGAGGCTGATAATCAGCCTCTTTTTAGATGTAATATTTCATGCGACTAATTGTGAATAGCAATTAGAAGCACTTCAATACATGAATACTTAAACCATTAAAAACTACGCTCGGTGACGAGGTAATAACAAATTCAATAAGATTGCCACTATACCGCAAAGGCTCACACCTTGCAGGCTAAAGGAACCAATACCAAGTGCCATACCGCCAATACCAAACACTAAGGTAACTGAAACAATACACATATTACGTGGCAGTGATAGATCAACGCGATGGCGGATCATTGTATTTAAACCAACAGAAGCAATCGTACCAAATAACAACATCATGATGCCGCCCATGACTGCACCTGGTATAGTTTGTAATACAGCACCAAACTTACCAACAAAGGCTAATAAAATGGCAATGGCTGCAGCCCACATCATTATTTTTGGATTAAAGTTACGTGTTAACATGACCGCACCAGTCACTTCTGAATAAGTTGTATTAGGTGGACCACCAAATAACGAAGCAGCACTGGTCGCAATACCATCACCAAACAGAGTACGATGTAATCCTGGTTTTTTAAGGTAGTCTTTACCAGTGACGTTACTAATAGCAAGAATATCGCCCACATGTTCAACCGCTGGTGCTATCGCTACTGGGATCATGAATAATACCGCATGCCAATTCCACTCGGGTGTAACAAACTGTGGAACACTTAACCAAGCAGCTTCAGAAATCGCGCTGAAATCAAGAATACCGAAAAATAGTGATAATAAATAACCAACAATCACACCGCAAAAAATAGGTACTAATTTAAAGATCCCTCTTGCTAAGGTTGATACTAATAGTGTGGTAATTAAAGAAGAAAAAGAGATAATCATCGCGATATCTTGTTCAATTAATACCATACTTGCATCACCCGTTTTACCGAGCGCCATATTAACAGCAACAGGAGCAAGGCCAAGACCAATCACCATGATCACAGGCCCCACAACAACTGGAGGTAATAACCGATGAATAAAATCAACACCTTTAAGCTTCACTGCATAAGACATCAGCATATAAACAACGCCAGCAGCAAATAAGCCTGACATAGTCGCTGGAATACCCCAAGTTTGAACCCCATAGGCAATGGGCGCAATAAATGCAAAAGAAGAGGCTAAAAAGATTGGTACCTGTCCTTTTGTTACCAATTGAAACAAGAGCGTACCAATACCCGCAGTAAATAATGCGACATTAGGGTCTAATCCAGTGATTAATGGCATTAAGACCAACGCACCAAAGGCAACAAATAGCATTTGAGAGCCAGCAAGTAGTTGCTGAAATACATTAAGATTGGCTGTGATATCTTGCTCAGGCGGTTTCGATTGATGTTCTGAAGCAATTTCAGACATGAATAATTCCCTTTAATAATTTCAAATTGACAAGTTCATTTTTTAAGCATGCTACTTTTAAAATATCCATCATAAAATGGAATCCAGTGAACATGCTCATATTTTATAAGGCGTGATTATGACTATTTGGTACCAAATATTTTATCACCCGCATCACCTAGACCAGGTACGATGTAACCATGATCGTTAAGATGAGAATCTATAGAAGCCGTGTAAACTTCAATATCAGGGTGTTTTTCTTCCAGTGCTTTTAGACCTTCTGGTGCGGCAACTAAAATTAATACTTTAATATTAGTACAACCACTTTCTTTGATAAGATCCAATGTAGAGATCATTGAACCACCCGTTGCTAGCATTGGATCAACGACTAATGCTAAACGTTGATCAATTTGGCTTACCAATTTTTGAAAATAAGGAACAGGCTCTAACGTTTCTTCATCACGATAAATACCCACCACACTTACTTTAGCACTTGGAATATAATCTAAAACCCCATCCATCATACCTAAACCAGCACGTAAGATAGGCACAACAGTAACTTTTTTACCTGCAATTTGTTGAACTTCTAACTCACCTTCCCAACCTTGGATTGTCACTGTTTCTAGCTCTAAGTCTTTAGTTGCTTCATAGGTTAATAAACTGGCAACTTCACGAGCTAACTCACGAAAACGTTTGGTGCTAATATCCGCTTCGCGTAATAAACCTAATTTATGTTGGATAAGGGGATGTTTTACTTCAACTACTTTCATGATATTTCTCCAAAAGGGTAAAATTTAAAATTGGCTGATAATAACAGCTCAATATATTAGGATAATGTTTTGCGTCATTATAAATTGAAAATGCGCAGTTGTTTTAAAAAATAAAAGATAAAGAATAAAAAATTTAAAAAAAAGGCTAAGAATCACTTCTTAGCCTTTTGATTGATAATCATATAATTAATTATTATTCAGGTTAGTGGCACCGATTTTATGAATGGCAACATCTGCGCCATTAAATTCATCTTCTTCACTAAGGCGTACCGGCATGATTGTATTCACCACTTTATAAACAATAAAGCCCCCCGTAACCGCAAAAATAACACCAGCAATAGATCCAATAAATTGGCTCATAAAGGTTACCCCACCTAAACCACCGAAGCTTTCAAGGCCAAATATCCCCGCAGCGATACCACCCCATAACCCGCAAATACCATGTAAAGGCCATACACCTAAGACATCATCAAAACTTGAAAATTTACTTTGCACATAAGTAAATAGCCATACAAACAAACCACCAGCGACTAATCCCGTCATTAAAGCACCAATAGGATGCATTAAATCCGAACCGGCACAAACTGCGACTAAGCCAGCTAAGGGACCATTGTGAATGAAACCTGGGTCCTTTTTACCAATTACCAATGAGCTAATAATACCGCCGACCATTGCCATTAAAGAGTTCATTGCAACTAAACCGCTAATACCTTCAATTGCCTGAGCTGACATAACATTAAAACCAAACCAACCAATAGATAATATCCAAGCACCTAATGCCAACAATGGAATGTTAGATGGTGCAAAAGCCACTACTTTGCCATTACGGTAACGACCATTACGGCTACCTAAAACAATAATAGCAGCAAAAGCAATCCATCCTCCAACAGCATGCACAACAATCGAACCAGCAAAATCATGGAAAGCTGCACCAAAATTAGCTGCTAACCAATCTTGAAAACCGTAATTACCGTTCCACATTAAACCTTCAAAGAAAGGATAAACAAGACCGACACAAAGAGCCGCTGCAATTAACATTGGATTAAATTTGGCACGTTCTGCAACACCACCCGAAATAATAGCCGGTATAGCTGCCGCAAAAGTCATTAGAAAGAAAAATTTAACGAGTTCATAACCATTGTTTTCAGCTAAAACAGCAGCGCCATCAAAAAATGTCACCCCATAAGCGAGCCAATAACCAAAAAAGAAATAGACTAGCGCAGACACGCCGAAGTCAGACATGATTTTAACCAAGGCATTAACTTGGTTTTTATGGCGCACGGTGCCTACTTCTAAAAAAGCAAACCCCGCATGCATGGCAAATACCATGATTGCGCCTAATAATATGAATAATGTATCTGCACTACTAATTAATGCAGTAACATGGTTTTGTACTGACTCCATAAAATCCCTCTCTAAAGCCCTTAAAAAAATTCAACAGAACCTTAACCGATCAGCCAGCTAGTTAACATATTTTTATGGCTATATTCGCTGTTTCTTTAACCATAAATCAATATTAGTGATAAAAATAGAATAAAAAAACAGCTAAATAACGAAATTTATAAAAATAAGACATTTACTTCGCTTAAATTTATATTAAATAAATAATATCAACTCATAGAATTTAGACTATTCATGCTAAATATTAGTGTTTATTAGCTTAGAAATTTTATCAATAGTGCTTAGCAGTCAATACTGAGCGTAATGCCATTAAATCACCAATAAAATTGCAATTATTGCAGTGCAATTTTAAAGGCATCAACATGCAGCCAGATTAAATTGAGGGATGAAAAAATTAAGTATTTCCGCACCAAATAACAGCGCTCACATTTTGTTATCCACGGAGTTAAAAATGAGCTGTAAATTTCTCACTAAAAAACCTAAATACGAGTCTTTATAGAGCGAGCACTGAGATAAAGAAGGGCTAACTTTTTAAGTCGCCAAGTATGACTGCCTGAGGTTTATTACATTTGAAGCTCACCAAATATAGCCTATATGGCTGGACTTCAAACAATACAACTATAGCTTTTTTAAAGTTGCTCCTTCTTACTGGATTTGAACCAACGACACACGCTATCCCTTATAAACAGGACCGTCCGTTGCTCTGCCAACTGAGCTAAAGAGGAATTCCTTATTTTGCTAATGTATAAGTAGATCATAAATTTTAGGTAAAAAAAAGCCCGAACAATGTGTGTGAATGTTCAGGCTTTTTAATGTGGCTCCTCTTGCTGGGCTTGAACCAGCGACACACGCTATATTTTATAAACAGGACAGTCCGTTGCTCTACCAACTGAGTTAAAGAGGAATTGTTTTTTACCAGTCTATTAGACAAGCTATTAATTTTAGCCAAAAAAAAGCCTGAACAATAATGTTCAGGCTTTTTAATGTGGCTCCTCTTGCTGGGCTTGAACCAGCGACACACGGATTAACAGTCCGTTGCTCTACCAACTGAGCTAAAGAGGAATTAACTTTTTAAATCACCAAGTTTTACTTGTAGACTTGTTAAACTCGAAGGCTTAACTAAATGTGGCTCCTCTTGCTGGGCTTGAACCAGCGACACACGGATTAACAGTCCGTTGCTCTACCAACTGAGCTAAAGAGGAATTAACTTTTTAAGTCACCAAGTTTTACAACTTGTAGACTTGTTAAACTCGAAGGCTTAACTAAATGTGGCTCCTCTTGCTGGGCTTGAACCAGCGACACACGGATTAACAGTCCGTTGCTCTACCAACTGAGCTAAAGAGGAATTAACTTTTTAAGTCACCAAGTTTTACAACTTGTAGACTTGTTAAACTCGAAGGCTTAACTAAATGTGGCTCCTCTTGCTGGGCTTGAACCAGCGACACACGGATTAACAGTCCGTTGCTCTACCAACTGAGCTAAAGAGGAATTGTAATTTTCTCACTGAAAAATATAAATACAGATTAACAGTGTCTCTATAGTTCTACTAACCGAACCAAAGAGGAATAGTGATTTTTTTACTGTAAAATTTAAAAACTAATTAACAGTGCCTCTATCGTTCTTACTAACTAAACCAACGATGAGTTTTAATTTCAACTTGCTATCATATCAATTGATTTGTTAATTGATAGTGTAACTAAGATTTATTTTTTCAGTCTCGTTAAAGACGGGCGCAGTATATTTTTTGCGTTTCCGCATGTCAACAAAAAAGGGTGATAAAAAAATTGGTTGCTGATAAATCAAGCAACCAATGTTCGTTATTTGTTAATTAGCCCTTTTTCGCTCATAATTAAAGCAAATTAAATATCCCACTTAATACTGCCAGCTAACTTCTCTTTCATTACTTCAAGCGGCTCATCTGGTTCACCAACGATAACAAGGCTTGCCTTACCGATATGCTCTGAAATCCCTTTTAAGTGTTGATCTTTAAATGAAGAGGAAGGCTTAAACCCAGCATCTTCAGGAACCACAAAAACAGTAACGCGTCCTTTTTCACCTTTTAATATCATATGTAAAGCTGAAGTCCCTTCAAAACTACAATAGTTAACAAATAATACTTCACCAAAATTATCCATCGCTTTAGCACCATATACGGCTAATTTGGCATTGACTGTTTGTAAGGTGGCATTTTCATTTGCTTTTGCAGTTAAAAAATACTCTTGTTTGACATGTTGTAACGCAACACTACCAATATCTGAATGTGGCTTTACTAATGGCACCGTACTCGCGGTATTAACAACCGCAGGCGAGTTCGTTAATTGTCCCATCATTGGCACACTAATACCGATCACAAACGCGATTGATGCTGCGATAGCAATATGCCAACGAGCACTGACCGTTTTATCATGTTCTAGAGCAAAACTTTGTTCTAGTAAGATTTTATCAGTGAGATCACTTGGTACATCAACTTGCAAACTATCTTTCAAGAATTTATCAAAGGCTTTTGATTCTTCAACCAAGTTTTTAGCACTATCAGAAGCTGCAGCTCGAGATAAAAATGCATCGCTTTTATCGTTAGGTGTCGCTATCGCTGAGTGCCGGAATAAAATATCATCCATGCGCTTCTCCGTTATTATTAATTTCTACTTTTAGGTTGGTTTTGAGCAAGTTTTTTGCTCTAAATAACCGTGTTAGGACAGTATTTTTATTTAAGTCCAATTGAATAGCTATTTCTTCAGCGGTAAAACCAGCTATCAGCTGTAATAGTAATGGTTCTTTATAGTCTGATGGCAAAGCTGCAATTTTTTGCTGAATTAACTCTTTATCATAGGGACTACTATTTTCTTCTGCTGCTATTTCATAATCATCAATATCGACTAAAGCCAGTTGTTTTCGCTCAAAACGTCTTGCATTTTCTCGTCTTAAAATCGTAAACAACCACGCTTTAGCTGATTTATCATCTAATAAGCTATCTATACTTTTCCATGCTCGCAGGCAAGTCTCTTGCACTAGATCTTGAGCAACCTCAGGATCTCGGCAAATCCAAAATGCATAACGGTACAAATCTGCACTATATACATTCACTAATGATTCATATCTTTTTTGTTTTCTGTCCATATCCTTATAGACCGTCGACGATGAACTTTTATTTCGTTTTGATGTAAAAAAATTCATTTGTTTCCTTAATTACTGATTTAGTCCTACACTCTTTAACTTTATGCTTGTGCATAAAACTATCGACGACATAGCTAACATTGAATGTTTATAAATTAATTTTATTATTTTTGAAATTTTTTTTACTTAAAGTCGGTATCTATTATTGGACACATCATTAAATCACGCAATGCGTGCATTTTTACATTAAATATAAAGGATCTACATTATGAAAAAATCAAATATAGCATTGGCAGCAACAGTTTCTTCTATTCTAGCTATCGGTACGCTAGTTTCTTCTCCAGCGATGGCGGCAGGTAAAGAAAAGTGCTATGGCGTTGCTGCAGCGGGTCAAAATGACTGTGCAACTAAATCAAGCTCTTGTGCTGGCACATCTAAAGTAGATAACCAAGGCGATGCGTTCATCGCAGTGCCAAAAGGTTTATGTGATAAATTATCAGGTGGTAGCTTAAAACCAATTGAAGGTTAATAATAGCACTTCATCAAGTTAAACCAGTCATTTCAGCTAATTTTGATTGTTCACTTTATTTTTTGACAATAAAAAGCTGCCATTAATACTACTCTGAAAGGAAGTGAGTAGTATTAATTTTTTACAAGGGTTTATGTGAATAATATGAGTATAACCAATGTAGGCATAGGTTTAAGAGCTGAACACTATCAAGAGATACACCAAACGTCGCCTGTCATAGACTTTTTAGAGGTCCACAGCGAAAATTACTTTGATAAAAATTCGCTGAATTACTTTTATTTACAACAATTAAGTGAACAGTATCCACTTAGTTTTCATGGAATCGGACTTTCCTTAGGTAGTGCAGAGGCTGTCTCTAAAGATCATTTAAAACAATTAAAAACACTAGTAGCAGAATTTAATCCTTTTTTAATATCAGACCACTTAAGTTGGAGTTCATGGCAAGGGACCTATTTTAATGATCTACTGCCTGTCCCTTACACAAAAGAAGCGCTGTCTCGTTTTATTACCAATATCAATCAGGTTCAAGATCATTTACAAACACAAATAATCGTAGAAAACCCATCGTCATATTTAGAGTATAAAAATACTGATTATGATGAAGCAACTTTTCTTAATGAAATTAGTGAACGTACAGGTTGTGGGCTGTTACTTGATATCAATAATGTTTACGTCAGTGCAACCAATAATAATTTTTCAGCACAACAGTACTTAGATGAAATTAACTTTAATAAAGTACAAGAAATCCACCTTGCAGGGCATATACGTAAACAATTTGCAGAAGGTGAGATATTAATTGATACGCACAGCAAATTAATCAGTGATCCAGTGTGGCAGCTGTACTCTGCAAATATTGATAAAATCAAGAATGCAGTCACTTTAATTGAATGGGATGCTGAATTACCAGCCCTTTCTGTACTATTAGGTGAAAGAGATAAAGCCAACCAATTCTTAAGAGAGGTTACTCATGATTAAACCTCCTAATCAAGACAACCTTGCCCCCTCTTCTTTAAACCTTAAACAGTTACAACAACAATTTAGTCAAAGTCTGTTGTATCAAGAATCTGATATCGCGTTGCAACTTAAAGAAAAACAAGGTTTTACATCTCAACAATTACTACAAATTCACCGCAACAATTTTGTGATGAGTGTAACCGAAAGTTTAAAAAGTACGTTCAAGTATACCGAGCAATTAGTTGGCGCAGATTTTTTTGACAGTGTCGCGAGACAATTTATTTTACGGCAACCACCGGCGATTAATAACATCATTGTTTACGGCGAACAATTTCCATTTTACTTATCAAATTTAACACAGCTAGCAGACATGCCTTACGTCGCAGAAATGGCAAAATTTGAATGGTTATATGAGCAATGCCAAAAAACAGTACAACAACCGATTGAGTTTGATCTGCAATCACTACAACAAGTTAATCCCGATGACTTTGAATACATACAATTTTCAATTCCATCGCATTGCCTAATTTTTGAGAGTTCACAAAATATAAACTTGTTGTATCAAATGCTCATTAATAACAATGTTGAAGCAACGAATTTAGATCAACCGTGTTACTTATTATTAGAAAAAGAACCTAACTTTACTATAAAAGTAACTGAGCTATCCGAGCAGCAATGGCAATTAATACAACAACTACAACAGAAAGTGCTACTTGGGGCATTACAGCCAAGTACTTTACAGGAACAATTAAATTATTTAATAACAGCCAATTTAATCAGTGATTTTAGTATCGTTAAAGTTAAGGAGAACCAATGAATACATTAATTAATTATTATCAGCAAAGCGTGCAAGCATTGCTGCAATATATACAACCCTTAGTATTACTTGCAGCACGTTTATGGGTAGCCAGCGTATTTTTCAAGTCAGGCTATTTAAAGTTTACCACTTGGGACAGTACCCTGTATTTATTTGAAGAAGAATATCAAGTGCCCATTATTCCTTGGGAATTAGCCGCTTATCTTGGCACTGCTGCAGAATTAATATTACCAGTATTTTTGGTGCTAGGTTTGTTAACACGCCCAATGGCCGCTATTTTATTTGTATTCAACATCGTGGCAGTGATTTCTTACCCAGTGATCTGGGAGGGAGGATTCTTTGACCATCAATTCTGGGGCGCACTTATTTTGATGAATGTTATGTGGGGAGCAGGTAATATTTCATTAGATTATTTATTAAAGAAAAAAGCGAACGCTTAATAAGGCCATCAAGCCTTTGAACATGCGCCGGCGTTTTAATTATTAGAAGCACACTCGTTTTAATAATTAAAGCTACATACATAACGTAAGGTAATGTTTGTAGCGGCCTTGTACAGATATTCGAGCTTGTTTCTGACAAGGCCTTTTACAAGTAGAGTGATAATATTTATTACTGAAAGTAATTCATTTCTAAATTCGCACAATAGATGCCATCATTTCACAATTAAAAAATCGTAATATAAATTAACCGGCTGACCATTAACCTCAACTACTATGTCAAGTCGCCATAGCATTTTATCTTCAGTACAAACACCTAACATGCTTTTTCCCGTCGATTGTTGTTTACCTGCTATATTAGTCACTTCAGTAAATTTGATAGGTATCTTACCCATAAACATGGTTTTACCTATTATTTTAGCACTGCTTACCTGCCAGTTTTCAACCTTGCTTTCTAGAGTTAAGTGGAACCACTGCTCAGGGATAATCTTCCCGCCCTCTACAGATAAACTGAACGCCCCCCACAGAGAATTAAAAACACAGGGCTCAGAGAAATCACACAAAACCTCTTCAACCTTATCGCTCTGCACACTCTCTTCCTGATTTTTTTCAATAACAGGTGATAGTTCAATGGTTCTCCATATAAATAAACCAATTAGTAAGCTAAGCATAATAACTAATTGAATCAATCTGCTTTTTGTTAACATTGCAATTCCTTGTAAAAATAGTGGTTAACGCGCATTTTTTAACATATCCAGTAATTTTATTAACATTAAAGCAATGCAAATCTGTTCATTTTTTTAATTGTCGCGTAAACTTCCCGCCAAATATAGATGTTTTAAGTGATATTTTAAAATTTTTATATTGAATACTTATTTTTACGTCATAACGAACGTACATTGTAAATACATGCATGGAATCAACACAATGACAACCGCAACCAATATTCAACCTGACTACAACATGAAAGTTGTTCGTCAGTTTACACTTACTACCATTCTCTGGGGTATCGTGGGCATGAGTGTCGGGGTGCTTATTGCAGCCCAACTTATATGGCCAGCTTTAAACTTTGATACTCCTTGGCTTACTTATAGTCGTTTACGTCCCCTTCATACTAATGCAGTTATCTTTGCATTTGGTACGTCTGCGTTAATGGCAACTTCTTTTTACGTTGTACAACGTACCTGTCAAACAAGATTGTTTGGTGGTCCGTTAGCCTCAATTGTGTTCTGGGGATGGCAGTTAGTTATATTATCAGCTGCTATTTCTTTACCGTTAGGCTACACAACTTCTAAAGAATATGCAGAACTAGAGTGGCCAATCGATTTGCTTATCACAGCTATTTGGGTTGTGTATGCCACTGTATTTTTTGGCACCATGGCAATACGTAAAACCTCGCATATTTACGTTGCTAACTGGTTCTTTGGTGCATTCATTCTAACCGTTGCGGTATTGCATATTGTTAATAGTATGGCAATTCCTGTTTCTATGTCATCAATGAAATCATACTCTGTCTATGCAGGTGCAGTAGACGCCATGGTGCAGTGGTGGTACGGTCATAATGCCGTAGGTTTCTTATTAACGGCAGGCTTCCTAGGTATGATGTATTACTTCGTACCGAAACAAGCTAACCGCCCTGTTTATTCATACCGCTTATCGATCATCCACTTTTGGGCATTGATTGCAGTTTATATTTGGGCTGGTCCACACCACCTTCATTACACTGCTTTACCAGATTGGGCACAATCATTAGGTATGGTGATGTCACTGATCTTATTCGCTCCATCTTGGGGTGGCATGATCAATGGTATTATGACGCTATCAGGCGCGTGGCATAAATTACGTACAGACCCTATTTTACGTTTCTTAGTTGTTTCATTATCTTTCTATGGTATGTCTACCTTTGAAGGTCCAATGATGGCAATTAAAACAGTTAATGCCTTATCACATTATACTGACTGGACAATTGGTCATGTACATTCAGGTGCGCTTGGCTGGGTTGCAATGGTATCAATTGGTTCAATTTACCACTTGGTTCCTCGATTATTCGGTCAAAAAGGCATGTATAGCACTGCACTAGTTAACTTACATTTCTGGTTAGCAACTATCGGTACTGTTTTATACATTGTTGCAATGTGGATCTCTGGTGTAATGCAAGGGTTAATGTGGCGTGCTGTTAATGAAGACGGTACCTTAACTTATACCTTCGTAGAATCATTAGAAAAATCTTACCCGTTCTATACAATCCGCTTTGTAGGTGGTGCGATCTTCTTAACTGGTATGTTTATTATGGCTTACAATACATACAAAACAGTTTCTGCTGAAGAAGGCTCTATCAAGCCTCAAGAACTAGGTTAGAGGGAGTTACTAATGAAACATGAATTTATAGAAAAAAACGTTGGTTTATTAGCTATTTTTATCATCATCGCGATTAGCTTTGGTGGTTTAGCTCAAATTACACCGTTAATATTCCAAAAAGAAACCAATGAGCCTGTGGATACTTTACGTCCTTACACCGCTTTAGAGATGGAAGGTCGTGATATTTATATCCGTGAAGGCTGTCATGTGTGTCATAGCCAAATGATTCGCCCCTTCCGTGCTGAGACTGAACGTTACGGTCACTACAGTATGGCTGGTGAGCATGTTTGGGAACATCCATTCTTATGGGGTTCTAAACGTACTGGTCCTGACTTAGCACGTGTTGGTGGTCGTTATTCAGATGCGTGGCATGAAGTTCACTTACTGAATCCTCGAGATGTAGTGCCTCAATCAAATATGCCTGGCTTCCCATGGTTAGCAACTAATTTGTTAACGGGTGAAGATACCGCTGCAAAACTGTCTATATTTAAAGACCATTTTAGTGTGCCTTATACTGATGATGATATTGCTGGTGCTAAAGCTGCTGTTGAGGGTAAAACTGAAATGCAGGCATTAATTGCATACTTACAATCACTAGGTCATGCATTTAAATAATAAAAATAGTGCCTAGCAATAGGCACTTCGGCTACTGGAGGCTATATGGATTTTGCAACATTTAACGGACTATATACATTATTCTTAATTATTATTTTCGTTGCGTTGATTTTATGGGCATACAGTAAAAAACAAAAACAGACATTTGAAGAAATGGGTAATTCTATTTTTGAAGATGATCTGGACTCAAAACAGTATGAAAGCACCTCAAGCGAACATACAGGAGCTAAAAAATAATGAGCATTTTTTGGACAATATGGATCTCTGCGATCACGTTAACTGTCATTATCGGTTGTGCAGTTCTTCTGAGAGCAGCGAATAAAAATAATACAGGCGTTAAAGAAGGCGATCCAATGCCTCATACCTTTGATGGTATTCAAGAACTTAATAATCCACTGCCTAAATGGTGGGTTGGTCTATTTTGGTTTACGATTGTTATCGCGCTGATTTATTCATTCGCTTTCCCAAGTTATACCGCTAATTGGAATGGTTTATTAGGTTGGTCAAGTTCTGAGCAAAGTGTTAAATCAAAAGAAGAATCGGCAGAAGCAGCTGCGACATCACATTCACAGTACCAGCGTGAAATGAATGAAGCTGAGATAAAGTACGGTGAAGTTTTTAAAAAATTAGTTTATACCGATGCTGATACTTATAAAGATATTGAATTAATCGCTCAAGATCCTGAAGCAGTAAAAGTAGGACAACGTTTATTCTTACAAAACTGTGCCCAATGCCATGGTTCAGATGCCCGTGGTGGTAAAGGTTTTCCTAACTTAACTGATAATGATTGGTTATATGGTGGTGAAGCGCTTACTATCAAACAAACACTAATGCATGGTCGTAATGGTGTGATGGTTGCTTGGAAAGATATCTTAGGTGAAGATGGCGTTAAAGAAGTTGCTACTTATGTATTACAACTAAGTGGTCGTCGTGTAAATGATCTTGATGCGCAAGCTGGTAAAGAACGTTTTGTTGTTTGTGCAGCATGTCATGGTGCAGATGGTACGGGTGGTCAAGCATTCGGAGCACCTAACCTAACCGATAAAATTTGGTTGTACGGTGGTTCACGTAAAGCTGTTGAAGATACTATTCGTAATGGTCGAAATGGTGTGATGCCAGCATGGGGTGAAGTACTAGGTGAAGATAAAGTACATCTTATCTCTGCTTTTGTTTACTCTTTATCTAATAAATAAATAGACAACAAATTAACCTATAAACTAGGTTAATAAAATAAAAAGCCTCGTTTTATCGAGGCTTTTTTATAGCTAAAATTTACTGTAAATGCTAGATTATCGCCCATCAAGTCCCCCTTTTTTAATAACAGGAACAACCATGCAAACAAAAGAAAAAAAATCTTGGTTTAAACAATTTTGGCCTTGGTTTTTAATTATTTTACCATTGGCAGCGGTTGTTGCCGGGATCAGTACACTAATGATTGCCTCTGACAATAAGCCTGAAATGGTTATCGATGATTACTACAAAACAGGTAAAGCAATCAATGCCGATTTAAGTTTACTTAAAAAAGCCAAAGAGTTGGGCATATCTGCTATTGTCGAACAGCAACAAGATGGATTATTAATTACCTTAACTGGTTTAGACAGTAATACATCAATCAGCTTTTCACTCTTTCATTCAACCCAAGCTAAGCGCGATAAAATAACCATGCTTACAGCGGCCGCTGATGGTAGTTATCACTTTGAAACCGATCAAGCGTTAGATGGTAAGTGGACACTACGCTTAGAGCCTTTTGATAAAAAATGGCGCTTGCAAAAGTCAGTAAAATTTCCAAATGCTAAAATAGCACTATAAAATGCAAAGTGTCAGTCAGTGCTTTCACTGTGGAGAGCCTAACCCAAACAATACGCCTTTCAAGGTAACCATTAACGGCGTACAACAAAAAATGTGCTGTCCCGGCTGTGAAGCTGTAGCACAAACCATTGTTGACAGTGGGTTGAGCTCTTATTATGAACACAGAACAGAAGTAGCAAGTAAAGGGGAATCACTGATCCCTGAAGAGCTACAACAGCTCGAACATTATGATATTGAACAAATTCAATCGGACTTTACAAAATCAACGGGGTCAAGCACTGAAATAACCCTAACCATAGAAGGTATAAGTTGTGCAGCCTGTGCTTGGTTAATTGAAAAACAACTTCGTTTTTTACCCGGGCTGGTTTTTGTCAATGTGAATACCACCTTAAATCGTGCAGTTATTCGATGGGATAATGAACAACTTGTTTTAAGTAAAATTTTACAACAAATCCAAAAAATTGGTTATAAAGCGTACCCCTTCCAAGTCAATCAGCAAGAACTTTTTTATACTCAACAAGTAAAGTCTTATTTACGTCGTTTAGGTCTTGCGGGCTTAGCTACCATGCAAGTAATGATGTTTGCGATTGCTTTATATGCGGACTTTTTTTCCGGTATGGAAGAAGAATTTATTCACTATTTTAGATGGGTAAGTTTTATTTTAGCGACCCCCGTTCTGTTATACAGTGCTCAACCTTTCTACGCCAATGCATGGCGTAATATTCGTAATAAAACATTGGGCATGGATATTCCTATTTCAATTGCATTGTTAGGTGCTTATAGCGCGTCTGGTTATGCAACAATTATGGGCCGTGGAGAGGTTTATTTTGAATCTGTTTCTATGTTTACTTTTTTACTCTTATTGGGGCGACTACTAGAGTTAAGGGCGCGTCGTAAAGCATCAGAAACCAGCAGTAACTTATTGCGTTTGTTACCCGCCATGGCGACATTATTAGAAACAAATAATGGCGAGGCGATACAACAATTAATACCCGCGAAGACGTTACAACCAGGGCAACATATATTAGTTAAGCCTGGAGAAACGATTGCTATTGATGGAAAAATTATTGATGGACAGAGTAACATCGAAGAATCCATGTTAACTGGTGAGCATTTACCTGTATTTAAAAAGTCACAGGATAATGTTTATGCTGGTACGGTTAATATCAACGGCATTCTGACCATTGAAGTAATTAAAGTCGGTAACAACACACTTATTTCTGACATCATAGCATTACAAAATAGTGCTCAATTGTGTAAACCACGTATTGAAGTAATGGCAGACACAGTGTCTCGTTATTTTGTTGGTGCATTGTTAGTGACCGCTACACTCACTTATATTGGCTGGAGTATCATTGATTCAGAACAAGCTTTTTGGATCACCTTATCAGTCTTAGTAGCAACCTGCCCCTGTGCATTATCGCTCGCGACCCCCACTGCACTGACCTGTGCTACAGCTCAATTAAACAAACATGGCATTCTCATCAAACAGCACCATGTGTTAGAAACGGTTAATAATATTAAACATGTTGTATTGGATAAAACGGGCACATTGACACAGGGTAACTTTAAACTCTTAAATACCCATACCCTCAATCATAAGTGCTTTCCAAAATCGGTTAATCAACAACAAATATGTATCGATTTAGCAGCTAATTTAGAAGCTAATTCAGAACACCCTATCGCGATTGCTTTTACACAATTACAAAGTCAGAAATTGTCACTAAACAACATTAAAAATATGCCAAGCCAAGGTATGCAAGCAACTTGGAGCCAGCTACAAGAAGTACATAATATTAAGTTAGGTCATGCTAAGTTTTGTAAAGTAGAGCATGCATTATCGAGCCAAGAGTTATTAATTTATTTAACTATTGATGACCAATTAGCAGCGATATTTGAGTTGGGAGATCAATTACGAGATTCTGCGGCTGGGTTAATAAATTTTTGCCAACAAAAACATTTAGATGTCACCTTGTTAACCGGTGACATTTCTAACAAAAGTGAAGAAGTAGCTAAGCAGTTAAATATTAAACATGTTGTAAAGGGGGTCAGCCCACAACAAAAATTAGCTTATATTCAAACATTACAACAATCACAACCAGTAATGATGATTGGCGATGGAATCAACGATGCTCCGGTATTAGCTGGCGCGCATGTTTCAGTTGCGCTTGCTAGTGGTACTGATATTGCAAAAAATAGTGCAGATGTGATCCTACTCGGCTCAGATTTACAGAAGATAAGCTTATTAACAACGAACGCTAAAAAAACGACAACCATTATTAAAGAAAATCTCGGTTGGGCAATCGGCTACAATATTATTATTGTTCCACTTGCCATCATGGGCTTAGTTCCCCCCTATGTAGCAGTGTTAGGTATGTCCTTTAGCTCTCTAATTGTAGTGAGCAACTCTTTAAGGTTACTAAAATGAGTATAATTTATGTGTTGATACCGATTGCCATGATCTTTGTTGCAATCGCTGTACTGGTCTTTTTTTGGGCAGTAAAATCTAATCAATATGATGATTTAGATAGAGAAGGTGTAAATATTCTTTTTGATGAGGATATGACCCCGAGTAAAACTCCACAAGCAGACCTTACTGATACAGAAAATAGTGAACAGAGTACTGAAAACAACACGCCAATGAATACAACGATAAGCGCAACGATAAGTACGGCGAAGAAAAAAAGTGGTAAACCTTCCGATGCTCGTTAATGACTTTTTCAGCGCCTTCTTAATTGGAGTTTTAGGGGCAGGACACTGTATCGGTATGTGCTCAGGTATTGCTAGTGCCTTAAGCTTTTCAATCAGTCCTACACAAAAAAATGGATTGTTATCATTACTCTTGTATAACTTAGGCCGCATTAGCAGTTATTCTATTGCTGGTTTTATCTTTGCTGCAAGTAGTAGTGTCCTCATCATCTGGATGGGTGGTAAAGAATCACTTATTTA
The DNA here is from genome assembly GCF_037546855.1 of Vibrio sp. 1-Bac 57. NCBI lineage: Bacteria > Pseudomonadati > Pseudomonadota > Gammaproteobacteria > Vibrionales > Vibrionaceae > Vibrio > Vibrio sp. 1-Bac 57. The sequence continues at coordinate 70,800 of NZ_JALAAC010000017.1, forward strand.
TCTGCGCATCTTTGCGGCAATAATGATGTTATTACTGGCATGTTATATTGCACGCCTATGGAATGGACTGATAATTGTAGAAAGAGCAGGGCAATTAATATGGCGTTTCATTAAACCGCTGGCACAATATTTTTTACCTCTTAAGCACCCTCTTTTAGCATTTCCTCTGGGTTTTTTGTGGGGTTGGCTACCTTGTGGTTTAGTTTATTCTACTTTGGTCTGGGCAATCAGTACTGCGGATGCCGTCAATGGCTTTTTAATAATGCTAGGTTTTGGCCTTGGTACTTTACCAGCCATGATGTTAGTTGGCTCATTAAGTCATCGATTAAAAACGATCCTCAACAAGCAATGGTTTAGGTATAGCAGCGGGCTTATACTTGCCCTATTTGCCTTACAAACACTGTATATTGCCTACAAACAATTAAGTTAATCTGCATCGAATTAGGTAGAGATTCATCACAGCATCGATTAAGACAAGCCTTTATGTAGCTTTAGGTATTCAAAGTCACTTTATAATAACCGCTATAAGATGTTATAATTGATTGAAATCAACAAATTTAAGAGTGGAATATGGAAAAAAATAACTCAGGTCGAGTACAAGCCGCTGGTAGTTCAATACATTGTCAAGATTGTAGTATTAGTCAGCTATGCATTCCCTACTCTCTTAATGAGTCTGAATTAGATCGTTTAGATGACATTATAGAACGTAAAAAACCGATTCAAAAAGGACAAGAAATTTTTAAAGCTGGCGAAGATATGAAGTGTTTATATGCCATTCGCTCAGGGACTTTAAAATCTTACACAATTACTGAACAAGGCGATGAGCAAATTACGGCTTTTCATTTAGCTGGAGATTTAGTAGGTTTTGATGGTATTAGTTCTGGTAGTCATCCAAGTTTTGCACAAGCTCTTGAAACGGCAATGATATGCGAAATACCTTACGATACGCTAGATGATTTATCAACGACGATGCCTAAACTAAGACAACAAATCTTGCGTTTAATGAGTAATGAAATCGTTGGCGATCAAAATATGATCTTACTGCTTTCGAAGAAAAATGCAGAAGAAAGATTAGCTTCATTCATTCATAATTTATCAGTGCGTTATTCTGCTCGCGGTTTCTCTCCAAGAGAATTTAGATTATCAATGACACGTGGCGATATTGGTAACTACTTAGGGTTAACTGTAGAAACTATCAGTCGCTTGTTAGGTCGTTTCCAAAAAAATGGCATGATTGCAGTTAAAGGTAAATACATCACAATATTAGATGAACCGCAACTCGCTGAGTTAGCAGGCCAATAACATAAATTTAACATCTCCTCCATTTCCAATTTTAAATAGCCAGAAACTGATTTAATTTGATTTTTCTGGCTAATATCACTATATGTTTGCCTCCATTTGTTCTAAATTAGAGTTAAGTGATTTATTAAATCTCGGAGGCTAACATGCTCAAATACCGTAATATTTTAGTTTATATAGATCCAACTCAAGAGCAACAACCCGCATTGCAACGTGCAGTCGAAATTGCACAAAAAGGAAAAAATGCAAAAATAACATTATTCCTATGTTGCTATGACCTTACCTATGAAATGACCTCTTTAAGCTCCATGGAAGAACGACATGCCATGCAGTCGCTTGTTATACGTGACAACAGAGAATGGTTAGAAACGCTAGCTGCGCCTTATCGTGAACAAGGATTAAGCATTGGTTGCCAGGTACACTGGCATAACCGACCTTTCCAAGCAGCAATTCAATCAATATTAAAAGAAGGTTATGATTTATTAATTAAATCAACACACCCTCACTCTCGTCTTAGTGCTATTTTATTCACGCCGACGGATTGGAATTTATTACGTAAATGCCCAGTACCACTTTTATTAGTTAAAGCTAAATCATGGCCTGAAAATGGTAAAATTTTATGTGCTATTGACTGTAAAAGTATTCAAGATACCGAGCACCATGATCTTAATGAAACAATTTTAAGTGAAGCGAATGACATTGCAGCGATGATCAATTCAAATATTCATGTAGTTAATGCTTACCCAAGCCCTCCTATGAATATTATGATGGAGCTACCTGAATTTGATCCTATTCATTATGAAGATGGATTAAAAAAATTCCATCAACAAACCTTGAGTGATTATGCTCGAAAATACCAAGTAGATGAAAAAAATATCCACTTGCATCAAGGTTTACCAGAAGATGTGATCAGCTCTGTTGCCTGTGATATTAAAGCAGAATTAGTTATTTTAGGCACTGTGGGCCGCTCAGGTTTAGGATTAACATTACTCGGCAATACCGCAGAACAAGTAATTGATAAATTAGACTGTGACTTACTAGCACTTAAACCAGAAGGTTTTGTTAGTCCAATCAAACTTGAATAAGCATGACTAGACTTTTAGGTCTGAAATTGCACTGTTGACTGACAATAATTAGTAGTCGTCGAAGTTGATAGTTGATAGTCATCGTTAGTATTTAAACAGCTAATTAAATTAAAAACTAACTGCAATAAATCGCAAATATAAAGCCCAACAAAATTTTCGCTTGTTGGGCTTTATTTTTTCTAGGATCTTTTACGTTAAATAAGATCGCCTAGATTTTAAATACTTCAACTGACTTGCTCAATACCGTAGCAATGGTTGATAACTCTTCAGATCTTTTACTATTATTCGCAGAACCTTCAAAAGTGACTTTAGCAATATCATTTATTTCAACAATACTCTCGTTTATATCACCGGCTACCAAGGTTTGTTCTTCTGCAGAAGTAGCAATTTGATTATTCATATCTTGAATCACTGAAATCGCTTGGCGTATTTGCTCTAAAGCATTATTCGCTTGTTGTGATTTCTCAGCCGTCATCTGCGCATTATTCACGTTCACTTGCATCAACTCAACTGAGTTTTTAGACTCATTTTGTAAGCTACTTATCATCGCTTGAATTTCTGTAGTGCTTTCCTGTGTTCTATTTGCAAGGCTTCTAACCTCATCAGCTACCACGGCAAACCCTCGCCCATGCTCACCGGCTCTTGCCGCTTCAATGGCTGCATTTAACGCTAATAAGTTAGTTTGATCAGAAATACTACGTATAACCTCAATAATACTGCCAATATCATCAATTTCACCTTCTAATTTAGTCATCACCTGTTGCACGCTGGTAATACCGCTAACTAAGGTTGAAATATCAGTATTCATATCAAGCACAACGTTAATGCCTTGGGTAGATTGATGATTTGCTTCATCAGCAGCTGAAGAAGCTTGCAAAGCGTTACGTGCTACTTCATCAACTGTAACCGTCATTTCATTCATCGCCGTGGATGTTTGCTCTAATTGCACCATCTGCGACTCTGAACTGCTATTAACACTCAAAGCCGACTCTGACATCATAGTTGACACACTATTAAGCTGTCCTGATGAGAGATTAATATTTTCAATAATTCCCTTCAGGCTACTTACCATGGTTAATACGGCTCTATATACACCTGTTTCTTGGCCATTAGCAGGGGTAATTGATTTTAGATCGCCACTCGCTATTTTTTGTACAATCGCTTCGATATCAGCAGGTTCTCCACCAATAGGACGATACATTAACTTAATAATAATGAGATAAATGCTATATAGAGAAATAATGATAAAAGCTAATGCCATCCATAAACTGGTTGCAAGATTATCATTCGATGCTTCATTGATATTATCCCAACTACTCCATGCCCAAACTGTCCAGTTCATACCTTCAATACGTGTTGCGGCTACGTCATACTCAGCGCCTTCAAAACTATAATCATGGTGGCTTACGCGATCATTTTTAAATTCTTGATAAGAAGGACGAATGTGATATATATTTTTCCCAATTAACTCACTATCTTTTGCCGCCAATAAGTAACCATCTTCACGACTAACAAAAATATTATTCTCAGGAGTTAATTTTTTAATGAAATCGGTCACCTGATTAATACCAATATCAACGCATAATGCCCCTATTATTTTTCCATTACGTTTTACAGGCACCACTAATGCCATCACTGCACCGCCAAAGTTACTCATATAGGGTGTAGTAATAATTTTTTCTTCGCCATTAAATGCACGAAGGTACCATTCACGCTTTTGTTCTTTTGCGTTAAACCCTTCAATCAAACCATCGGCTGCATCGGAATAAGTTTTTGCATCCTTAGTCGCAACGTAAGCTTCAAGCACCCCTAGATTCTTTTTCATCAGATGTAACGTTGAAACTGTCTTATCTATATCGAGTAACCCTGTTTCATCAATTTCAATATCATTCGCGATCAAATTTAGCACATCAAAATAACGTTCCATTTTTTGTTCGACGGCTTTAGAAATTAAAAACGATTGATTATCGAGTTTAGCAATATAATTTTCCGTAGAAGATGATTTGAAATTATTAAAACCAACCCCCGATACCAATAATATTGAAGTTGCAAATAGCAACCCTATTAACAACAACATTTTAGCTTTTACAGTCATGCTTTTTCCCTGAAGAGTTTTACGAGTGACTCTTCATATAATTATAATTTTATGGATTGAATAGTTTTTTAGATGCTTTGCAGATTAGAATAAACCAGTAAATACGCCCCTACTAATAACACTAAAGCCATAAATAATTATTTATGGCTTTAGTGTTGAGATAATTGTTTAAGTCACTGCTTAACTATTTATTTGAACTGCTACTTAAAGCAGCAACACAAATAATGACACGTTGCTTACTTCATATTTAGAATTTAAGTAACTGACTTATGCTTTTGAATTTAAATAGTTGAGGACAACTTCGTGATGGTCTTTAGTTTTAAACTTGTTGAAGATATGCTCAAGATTTCCCTGTTCGTCGATTAAGAATGATGTTCTCACTACGCCCATATTCTCTCTACCCATAAACTTCTTCAACTGCCAAACACCATAGTCTTCACAGGTGCTATGATCTTCATCGCCAAGTAAGGTAAAGTTTAGCGATTGTTTATTGATAAAGTTTGTTAATTTTTTGGGCGTGTCAGGGCTGATACCTAATACCACAACATTTAAATCCGTTAGCTCATCTTTACTATCTCTTAAGGCACAAGCTTGTGTCGTACAGCCAGGTGTTGATGCTCTAGGATAAAAATACACCAACACTTTTTTACCAAGATAATCACTTAAATTAACAATTGAATTATTCTGATCTGGTAATGAAAAATTTGGCGCGCTGCTACCGATTTCTAACATACAATTTTCCTTGTAAACTAATGATTAATTTTAATTTTTCTATTTATTATTCTTTATTTCTATCGATTTAAATATTTGAATAAGAAACACTTTTTGCCTGCACTAGCTTAGCGGCAAGTTATTCATATTCTTTAACATTTATTTAATAATTGTTGACGATTCAAGAGATAAACCTTCTTCTATTTCAGTTTGCGTGTTCGGCCATGCATTTAAAACCGCTTTAACTAATGTGGCTAAAGGAATAGCAAAAAACACTCCCCAGAATCCCCATAACCCACCAAAAATAAGTACAGAAATAATAATCACAACAGGGTGTAAGTTAACCGCCTCTGAAAATAGAATCGGTACAATTAAGTTACCATCAAGCGCTTGAATAATGCCATAGGCTATCATCAAATAGGCAAATTCAGGAGAGATCCCCCATTGGAATAGAGCCACCACTGCAACAGGCACTGTAACCGCTGCCGCACCGATATAAGGAATGAGCACCGAAAGTCCGACCAATAACGCTAATAAAGCAGAGTATCTTAAGTCCATAATAAAAAAGGTAAAATAAGTCGCGACTCCAACGATCAAGATCTCGGTTATTTTACCGCGAATATAATTCATTATTTGACCATTCATTTCCGACCAGACTTGTGCAGCTAATTTGCGATTTTTAGGCAAGAAACGCGTGCTACTTTTAATTAATTGGTTTTTATCCTTAAGCATAAATAGCATCATTAATGGTACTAAAATGGCATAAACTAACAGTGCGGCAATATCTAATAAAGACGCAAATGATTGAGATAGGAGAAACCCACCACGCTCTAATAAATAACTTTTTATAGTGCCAATAATATGCGTAATAGTCACCGGATCAATAGCTTCGGGATATTGCGTTGGCAACGTTAAAATATAAGCCTGTCCCTGGTTTAACATGGTCGGTAAATCACGAATAAAGGCGGCGCCTTGTTTGAATATAGTCGGTAACACCCCCAAAAAAGCAAACATAGCAACTGAAATAAATAACACCATCACTATCAAGGTCGCTAATGTTCTATTGATTTTGAAACGCATTAAATGAGTAACAGGCCAATCTAATAAATAAGCCAAGACAATCGCCACAAATAACGGAGTCAGTATATTCCCGAAAAGGTAGATGACGATAAAAGAAAACAGTAATAAAAGGAACAAAACACTTAAATTGGGGTCAGAGAAACGTGTCTTATACCATTGAAATAGTTGCATAAACATTCAATATTGATCCTTATATTAATTACAAGGTGTCATTTTACAGAGTAATAGACACTGGTGATGCGCTTTAAAAATAACCTGAATCGCAGAGCTTAAAACAAGCCACAAGTTATCTAACATGTGCAAGTACGATTAATCACTCAACTTAACTAATAATGTAGTTTGATCGCAGCTATAGCAATAGTTTTTTTTATCCAAATATAATCGTAGATCTTGCATTGCAGCTTGGTTAGAGAAAAGAATTTTAATGTCCACTGAATGCTCAGTCTTAATTAAAGTTTGCTTTAATAAAACTAATGCTAATGGACAACGTATATTACGTAAATCTAAACAGTACATAGAAGTAACTTATAACGTTATAAAACATTAATTGTACCATCTTGTTAATTTAAATAGTTGCCAATAAATACTCAGGAAAAAACAAAATAGGTTGCTTGTAAAATAATGAGAGCCCTCTTTTTTAATGTGTAAGGCACCCATTAATCGAGTTGGATGATATGATGCTATCAACATCTTTGATATCGAGAATGTTGTAATAGGCTAATTTAAATAACTTTTAAATAAATAAAATAAACTGGAGTAAAGAATGCTTTACAAATTAAAACTATTTGCGGTGTGTTTTTTTCTCTTATGCCTGTCTCCTAATAGCCTAGCCAACAATGACCTACCTGAAATAGGAACGGTTGGCTCTGGTGTGCTCACTATCGAAAAAGAAAAACAGTATGGTTGGGCTTTTAATATGATGGCAAACCAATCATTACCCATTATTGATGATCCAGTTTTAAATAATTATATTGCAACGCTTGGGCAAAATATTGTGGCCAACGCAGATTCAGTAAAGCTCCCCTTTAAATTCTTTCTAGTCGAGGATGATGAAATTAATGCAGCCGCTTTTTTAGGCGGAAATGTAAAAATCAATACAGGGTTATTCCTCTATGCAGCAACGGAAAGTGAACTTGCCAGCGTAATTGCACATGAAGTAGCGCATATTACACAACGCCATTTAGCACGAATGTTAGAGCAACAATCGATTAGCAACCCCGCTTCTATGGCCGCCATGGCGGGTTCTATTTTACTCGCTTTAGTCTCTCCCGCCGCAGGTATCGCCGCATTAACATCGACAATGGCCATCAACATGCAAAGCCAAATTAACTATACTCGCCAAAATGAGTTTGAAGCGGATCGGATCGGTATTCAAACCCTCGCCGCAGCGGGTTACGATCCCTATGGAATGGCTGATTTTTTTGGTAAATTGGCTGAAAAGTATAAATATGCAAGTCTACCTCCACAAATGCTATCAACTCACCCTTTACCAGAAGCTCGCTTGTCCGAAGCACGTTTACGCGCTAGCCAATTAAAAAAAACAAATATCAATAACAGCTTGAATTATCAGCTAAGTAAGGCACGCATCTTTGTCAGGTATTATCGCCTGAATGCTCCGGTTTTAATTAACAAGTATCAAGGTGAGTTACAAAACCACAAGTATCAACTTAAACAGGCTGCAGAGTATGGTTTAGCATTGGCTTATTTTAAAAACAAAGATTATGACAAAGCACAGGAAATTAATCAGAAGTTGTTGAATGATGATATTAATAATCTATTTTATATCGATTTAGCAGCAGATATTGCCTTAGCAACCAATAAGGAAAAAGATGCAATACAATTATTGATGTCATACGATAATAATTTGTCAGGTAATGAAGTTATCCTGCTCAACTTAGTCATTGCTTTGCAGCAAGATCAACAATATGTATTAGCTGAAAAGAAATTAGAGTTCTTTGTACGTTCTCATCCTAAACATGTCCTCGCTCATAAGATAGCCATTACTCTTTACAAAAAAATGTTAAACAAATCAAAGGAGCATGCTATGCGAGCAGAATATCTCGCGTTATTAGGCCGTTTTAGAGAGGCGTCACAACAAATGGGTAGCGCATTAGCTTATGCAGACAATAAGCTGGATCAAGCACGTTATAGCGCCAAAATTGAAGAGTTCAGACGTGATGATATTCGATTACAGGAACTGCAACAGTAACTCATCAACTTTTTCAAATCTTAGATTAAAATAATAAGAGGTGGGGTTAATTGTTATCCAATGTAGCGGCTCTATTCGGTCGCTACTAAATAATACTCAATGCAAAGAAAATACCTACCAATGTCGCACTCATAAAGTTAGATAACGTACCAGCTAATATTGCCTTTAGACCTAGACGTGCAATATCAGCACGACGGCTAGGCGCAATAACACTCAAGCCACCTAACAATATAGCCATTGATGACAAATTAGCAAAACCACATAATGCGACGGTTAAAATAACCTGTGTATGTTCGCTGAGTATATCTCGCACATTAATAAATTCGATATAAGCGACAAATTCATTAACCACTAACTTTTGCCCCAATAAACTTCCTGCTTCTAGTGCTTCAAACCATGGGATCCCCAATATAATAGCGATTGGAGCAAACAAATAACCTAAAATAGATTCTAAGGTTAATGCTTGTATACCAATCACACCACCAACAACTCCCAAAATATCGTTAATTAAAGCAATCAGTGCAATAAAAGCGATCAGCATAGCACCTACATTAAGAGCAAGCTTAAGACCTGAAGCAGCACCACTTGCCGCAGCATCAATCACATTAACGGGTTGAGCAAGGTTATCTTCATCTTGTAACTCAACTTCATCAAAATCAATTTTGGTTTTTTCTGTTTCAGGTTCAAGCAGTTTTGCCATTAATAAACCACCGGGCGCAGCCATAAACGAAGCGGCAATAAGGTAATCTAAACTCACTCCTAGCGACGCATACCCTACCAATACAGATCCCGCTACGGATGCTAACCCACCACACATAACAGCAAACAGTTCAGAACGAGTCATATTTTTAATATAAGGTTTAACGACCAATGGTGCTTCCGTTTGCCCAACAAAAACATTAGCCGCAGCAGACATTGACTCACTGCGACTGGTACCTAATACTTTTTGTAAAAAACCGCCGAAAATTTTAATAATTACCTGCATAATACCTAGGTAATAAAGCACCGCCATCAATGAGGCGAAGAAAATGATAATAGGCAAGACTCTAAAGGCAAAAACAAAACCGCCAGCACCAAAGATTTCGAACATTTTCCCCGAGACTAAACCACCAAATAAAAAGCTAACTCCAGCATTGGCGCTATCAATAACACCCTGAACCGCAGCGGACATCGCCTGTAGAAAATTAGCCCCCCATGGCGTAAAGATCACTAATGCAGGAATAAATGCTTGTAATATAAATGCTCCACTGACTGTTCTAAAGTTGATAGCATGACGATCACTTGAAAACATCACGGCAATCGCTATCAAGCAAAATAGGCCAACAAATCCAAACAGTATTTCCACAAGTTTCTCCATTCTTCACTTATATGCGGGGCGAATTCAACATTTAAGTCATAAAAATTGATATAAAAAAACACACTCGAAAGTGTGTTAAAAAATAAATTTGATATTCCGCTAAGCATAAAACTCTGTTCATTTTGATGATCACCAAAATAACAGCTTAGATTTTTCAATGCCTAAATTCACATCATAATTATATAACAGTGCTGTTGATAGCTAAACAAATTACATCAGCTATTTTTAAAACCTTATCAGGCATTGATAGATGGCTTAACAGTTCGGCAGCTCAATGAGAACAAGCTTGGGAAAAAATTGAGGTTATTTAGCCTCAATTCGGAATAACGGAAAAGAACGTTTTTATGATTTTAATCTATTTTTAATATTTAAATCTAAACACGTTAAGTTTGAATATATCAGCATGGTTAATTCGTACAGTTCAAGGCAAACTATCAAACCAATAACGGCTTATTGGAAGATAGATTAGCACAGGAACCCACAGAATTAACTGTGCTGAATCGCCTTGCTTATCTTGAGGTTAATTTAGAGCTTAACTTTCAACTTATTCTCCAACTTAACCTCCAAATTAATCTCCAGCAGAGGCTAGCTATAACACTTTTTGGAAGTGAGCATTATTAGCAGGATCCACAGTAAAACCCATTTTAATTAAATAGTCCTGATGCACAGGATCTAAAACCGTCACATTTAGAGACTTAACACCTTTTTCCTTTAAAAAATGGCGATGAGTTTTAAAATAATAAGCGCCTAATTTATAATCCCGATAACGTGGTAGCACATAGTCTAAATAGATATCAAAACAACCATCTTTTTTAACGGTTCCAATCAATAAACCAGCGATATTGTTGTCTCTCAGTAGATAAAAAACCTGATTCGCTTGGCACAGCTGCTGAATAGAACTTTGCATCATTATTTGTTGTTCATTATGACGAATGAAGTGCCACAAAAACTCTGAGTCAATGTTAGTTGACACTATTTTAAATTGTTCTTTAGTGGAATAGATGCCATATAAGAAGTACAAGTTAATCGCAGCGATGCCAAGATTCATCGCCAAGGTAGGCCATGAGTCAATGAAATAAGCAAAAGTAGCAAACAGTAAACAACCGATAAGATTTATAAAACGTAATTTAATAATCGAGGTCATAGTAAGAGAAATTAATACAACCAATGACGCAAAGTAACCAAACCATTCAACCCAATCTCTCAAGATTGATTCAATCATAATTCAAACCTCCCTTTTTAAGCTTCTATTTTAATATAAGCCCTTGATTAATAGTGCGACTGAAGTACTTTGGTCCCTTACCAATCCATATGTTGATTGTAGATATTGGTAAATAACCGAAATAATCACTTCATCGCCTAAGCCCATCGTATCCATTATCTTTGGGCACTTTTTATTAGCTGCACACTCCTGTGTTAGCTCAAAATAGCAAACTAGCGACTCAATTTTGCTAAAACTAATAATAAGTAATAGTTAGTGTAGAGACTGATTAAAAATATAATGCGATAAGAATCAAATAAGCTTGAGGAAATTGTCGGTTTTTTTATATTTCGAGATACAAAGTGAGTAAAGAACCTAATCAGCTAGCTGATTTGGTGAATCATTTAACAAAAAAAGCGATTTAATGACCTAATAACAACGTAATCGCGGATAGTTAAGTTGAGCGCTCTACTGAAAAAAATAACAAACATTTAAGCTTTAAATCAATTATTTATGCAGGACTTCAGTTACTGATTAAAGTACAATCTTGGTAATAAACATCACTTAAAAAATACACGGGTCATTCTATTTACGACTAACCTCCTCAATATATGTTCGAGATATTTATGGATAACAATTTACTGCTTTTATTTATTCCTACTTTTTTTGCCGTTTCTATCACGCCAGGGATGTGCATGACACTTGCAATGACGTTAGGTATGACGATTGGTATTCGCCGTAGTTTATGGATGATGATGGGCGAATTAGTTGGTGTTGGTTTAGTCGCATTATCAGCATTAATAGGTGTCGCTACCCTATTATTAGCAAGACCAAACTTATTTTTAATCCTTAAATATGCAGGTGGTGTGTATCTATTATATCTAGGTATTCAAATGTGGCGCTCGCGCGGTAAAATGGCGATCCCCTCCACTCCCGTCGATAACCAAGCAATTAAGCGAAGCGCACTAATAAGCCAAGGGTTCATTACAGCAATTGCGAACCCTAAAGGTTGGGCATTCATGATCTCTTTATTGCCTCCTTTTATTAATCCAGATAGTGCGTTATTACCGCAAGCCTCCCAATTGATTGCCGTAATATTATGTTTTGAGTTAATTTGTATGTTGCTTTATGCAACGGGTGGCAAAACGTTACGCCATCTATTACAACAGCAAAGCAGCGTAAAAATATTAAACCGCATCGCCGGTTCAATGATGATGTTTGTCGCATTATGGCTAGTGGTCAGTTAAGTAGTTAGGTGGATAATTGGTATATAGATAACTTACTAATATTTTAACTATTTAATACTGCTGCTAGTTTGAGGCTAAAAATATAGTTTAGTGGTTTTAATTAACATTTTCGAACCAATAAACAGCCTTAAATAGCAACGTCCTAGATAGATACTTTATACTTAGCCAACTTAACTTAGTTTCAGTTGGCTTTATAGTTCGCTATTAAAGTTAATTGCCCCTCATACATATAGGAATAATCTATGACCATAATGCAAAAAGTGCTTTGGCTGATTGCCTCTCTTGGTAATTTTTCAGCAGTCTACTTTTATACGCAGACTCAAAATGTATTTAGTTTGATCATACTTCTATTTACATTGGCATATACTGCTATTGGTCTCTACGATATTTTTCGTAGCCCGCACACACTCAATCGTCTTTATCCCGTTGTTGCCTATTTACGCTATTTTCTAGAATCTTACCGAGTTGAAATTCAACAGTATTTTATAGCCAATGACACCGAAGAGATGCCCTTTAACCGAGAACAACGCACGCTTATTTATCAACGATCTAAAAACCAACGCGATACCATTGCTTTTGGTACCCAACGCAATTTGATGGAAGATAATTATTTAAGCTTATGGCATTCACTGTCTCCTGCTCATGTCAAACCCGACGCTAAGCGGGTGTTGATAGGAGAAGCAAACTGCAAACAACCCTACTCCACATCATATTTCAACATTTCTGCTATGAGCTTTGGCTCACTAAGCCCCAATGCAATTGAAGCACTTAACCTAGGTGCTAAAAAAGCAGGGTGTTACCATAATACAGGTGAAGGTGCAGCAAGCCCTTATCACCTTAAACATGGCGGTGATATTGTGTGGCAAATTGGCTCTGGCTTATTTGGTTGCCGTGATGAAAATGGTCGATTTAACCCAGACAGTTTTACAAAAACAGCCTCACTAACACAAATAAAAATGATTGAAATAAAGCTTTCTCAAGGTGCAAAACCTGGCCACGGAGGGGTATTACCTAAGGCAAAGATTACCGATGAAATTGCACGTATTAGACAGATATCAAAAGATCACGATTGTGTTTCACCTGCTGTTAATCCTGAATGCACGTCACCTAAAGCGCTATTAAATTTTGTTCAGCAATTACGTGAATTGAGTGGTGGTAAACCTGTCGGATTCAAATTATGCGTCGGCAATCCAGCGGAGTTTCTCAGTATCTGTAAAGCAATGATAGAAACCGGCATTACGCCGGACTTTATTACTGTTGATGGTGCAGAAGGTGGAACAGGAGCCGCGCCCGTTGAATTCTCAAATAGATTAGGCTTAGTATGCTTAGAGGGAATTAGTGTCGTTAATAATGCCTTAATAGGAGTTGGATTACGCGACAAAATCAAGATTATTGCCTCTGGCAAAACAGCGTCTAGTTTTGATCTACTAGCTAAAATAGCAGCTGGGGCTGACCTTGTTAATGCGGCACGAACCATGATGTTAGCATTAGGTTGTATCCAATCCAGACATTGTAATACTAACCTTTGTCCAACGGGAGTTGCGACACAGGATCAAGCAAGATCTGAAGCTCTCGATATAGCAGTAAAAAGTGAACGAGTTAAAAACTATCATACCAATACCATGGCTAGTTTTTTTGAACTGGTGGGTAGTATGGGGCTAGACGATCCTACCAAACTGATTCCTCAGATGATCAAGCAACGCACATCCAATGGCGGTCAAATATCCGTCAATAGCTTTGCAAAACCACTGACATTAAATGCATTAATAGAAAATAAAGATCTCAACAAGTGTTGGCAACAATGGTGGCAAGCAAGTAGTGCAGAGCGATTTTATGCCGATGACTTATTTATATTGAAATCACCGGAACTTAGCTAAAATTAATGGAATTTACCCAGTAGGTAATTACTGGGTAAAAGTGATGCTACACAGAAATACTCTGTTTAATGAATAGCAATGCTCAGGTTACTAGCTGGACTAGTATTCCCTTTTTTTACTACATCACTTCAAACAAAAAATCGCCTCAGCGCTTTTCTTTAATATTAACCACCTGCCCCAACAACAGACGTCGCCAGTGTTGCAAAATCAGTGCAAACATCAGGCCGCTATAAAAAGTGATTATTTATTAGAGACAGTAATGCCGTTATCAGCAATCACTATATCGCCATTTTTATATAACTGACCTATTGCCTTTTTAAAGTTGCCCTTGCTCATTTTTAAAATTTTCGCAATTTGCTCAGGGCTACTTTTATCTGATAATGGCAAGAATCCATCGTGTTGTCTCATGGTTAATAAAATACGATCTGACAATCCGTCCATTTTTGCATAACCAGTTTGCGTTAAACTCAGGTCAATTTTGCCATCTTCACGAATACGTCTGATGTAACCTTTACATTTTTTGCCAATACCCAAATCACCGAACACATCACTTTCAAAAATAACGCCCCAATGTAAGTTATTAATAATCGCTTTAAAGCCAATGTCGGTACGATCTGCAATCAATAAATCAACCTTTTCACCCACTTTATAGTTTGCAGGCACTTTATCTAAAAATCGATCCAACTTAGACGAAGCTAATAGTCGCTCACTGATATCGTCTTGGTATACATAGACTATGTATCCTAAGCCCGTTTTCATAGCTACTTTCTGCTGATTGAATGGCACTAACAAATCTTTTGGTAGGCCCCAATCTAAAAATGCACCTGCGCGGTTTGTATCGACTACTTTTAATGACGCAAATTCACCCGCCATCGCTTTTACATGTTGTGTCGTCGCGATCAAACGGTCTTCAGAATCAAAATATAAAAATACTGAAATAGTTTGCCCTATTTGCATACTTTCAGTGACGTAACGTTTAGGTAATAAAACTTCACCTAAATGAGAACCTGCATCTAAATACAGGCCAAAATCCACTTCTTTAACGATCTTAAGTTCGTTATAAGTGCCTACTTTAATCATAATTCTCTCTTTTTAAATACGCCTCATTGTATGAGGTGTTTATTGTTTGGGTTTATCAATAACCGCTACAGTTAATCGTGAGGTGCAGATTAACTGTTGGCGCTCATTACAAATTTCTATTTGCCAAATCTGCGTACTGTAACCAATGTGGACCGCCGTTGCAGTCCCTGTCACAGTGCCTTTTTTAATACTTCTAACATGATTAGCATTAACTTCTAAGCCAACACAAACCTTGTCATCTGCAACTACTAAATTAGCAGCCACACTACCGAGTGTTTCAGCAAGCACAACTGATGCGCCGCCGTGTAACAAACCATGAGGTTGATGTGTTCGTGTATCAACAGGCATAACTGCTTCAATAAAATTGTCACCAATTTTAGTATATTCAATACCTAATAGTGCAATAATCGTATCTTTACTGATTGCATTTAATCGAGCTAAATCAGTGCTTTTCTTCCAAATACTCATCGTGCCCCTTAGATTAACTATTATTTATTGGTGATTATATTAGCTATCATTTAACGTTAATGTTTTATCTCAATCCTAGATAACAAAAGTGCCTTTTTATTTAAATCTAGCACTGAGGTTATTTATAATAAACTTAATAAAGCTTGTACTGGGTGCTTTAGTGTTTCGCCCTCAATACGTTTAACTTGGCTACGACAGGAATATCCAGTTGCTAAGCATTGAGCACGTTCTCGTTTAGCAATTTCAGCTTCCCAACTTAAGCTATAAATTGCTTTTGAATCAGCTAGTTTACCTGCATCGTGGCCGTAAGTACCAGCCATACCACAACATCCAACTGCAACTTCTGATAATGAACCGCCAAAATGTTTAAAAATCGTCACCCAATCATTGCCCGCCATTGGCTCTGCAGTTTTTTCAGTACAATGTCCTAATAAGTAAAAGTCTGCATTACTAGCAGGTTTAACATTCCCCTTCAAACGTGGTTTTAACCATTCTTGAAACAGTTGAACATTAAATTCACCACGCTCATTACCTAGCGCTTTTTTATATTCGTCACGGTAACAAAGCACCATTGCAGGGTCAGTACCAACCATAGGGATAGACAGCTCAGCCATTTGATTCAAAAATGCGGCCGAGTCTTTAGCTGTTTTAGCGAATTGACCCAAAAAGCCTTTAATATGCTGCGCTTTACCATTTGGTTTAAAAGGCAGTAATACTGGCTTATAACCAAGCTTTTTGACCGTGAGTATTAAATCACGAACCACATCGGCATCATAATAAGTAGTGAACGGGTCCTGTACTATTAACACATAGTTTTCACGCTCAGTTGCACTTAATGCCTGTAATTTAGTTAAATCAAACTCAGTAATATCATGTTGATTTAATGTAGATTTTAGAGTCGGTGTAGAGAGTTGTGGAATATCTACCATACCCACTACTTTCTCCGTTAAAGTCGAAGTGACTTTTAACCCAGTGAAGAAGTTAAAAAATCTCGGCATAGTGCCCATTATCGGCGCGTATAGCTCAACATAAGCGACTAGGTAGTCTTTAACAGGACGTAAATAGCGATCGTGATACAAGTGAATGAAGCGTGACCTGAACGTCGGGACATCCACCTGTATAGGACACTGGGACGTACATGCTTTACATGCTAAACAACCTTGCATTGCCTCCATCACTTCATGTGAGAAATCATATTCGCCGTTACGTTTAGCTAAGGTATTTTTAAACTTAGTGAAAATACTGGCATTTTTACCCGCATAAAGGTCACTTTCTAATGCTAATACATCAATGTCATTATTCGCTAATTGACGTAACCATTCACGCATTAGACCAGCACGGCCTTTAGGTGAATGTACACGATCTTTAGTGACTTTAACCGAGGGGCACATTGGCGATTTTGTATCGTAGTTAAAACACAATCCATTACCATTACAATCAAGTGCTTGCGAATAACTTTCTCGTACTTCAATCGGGATTTGACGGTCGAATGTGCCTCGTTTAACCGCGTCAACACTCACTAACTGTTCAGTTGAATTTAAAGGGGTACAAATTTTACCTGGATTAACTCTATTATTTGGATCAAAAGCAGCTTTAATTTTTCGCAGCTCATTAAATAACACTTCACCAAAAAATTCAGGGCCGTATTCACTTCTAAACCCTTTACCATGCTCACCCCACATCAGGCCCTTATATTTAGCCGTTAATGCCACCACTTTATCTGAAATTTCACGCATCAGCTTTTCTTGTTCAGGATCACAAAGATCTAAGGCTGGGCGAACATGCAATACACCAGCATCAACATGACCAAACATGCCATAATGTAATCCATTGTCATCTAACAATTGGCGAAATTCATTGATATAAGGCGCTAAATTTTCTGGAGGAACACAAGTATCCTCAGCGAATGGAATGGGTTTAGCACGAGTATCTGCTTTACCTAATAACCCAACCGCTTTTTTACGCATACCGTAAATTTTATTAATATCTGCTAAATCACTACAAATTTGATAACCAATAACACCCGCTTCTTTATTGCTAATTAAACCGTCCAGCATCACGATAAGCGCATCAATTTTTTGTTGTTGTATGGTTTGATCCGATTCAGCAAATTCAACAATATTAATACCATCTAATACTTGTCCTGGCACATCGGTAATGAGGTCTTTTACGCTATGCCATACAATATCTTGTTTTGCCAAATTTAAAACTTTTGAATCAACTGTTTCTACAGATAATGCATCCGCTTTAACTAAAAAAGGCGCATTTTGTAATGCAGATTGAAAACTATCATATTTAATATTGAATAACGTACGATAAGTAGGAATAGGTTGTACATGTAATGTTGCTTCAGTAATAAAAGCTAAAGAGCCTTCCGCTCCACATAAAATACGCGTTAAATCCACAGTGCCAGATTCATGGTCATAAACATGCTTTAAATCATAACCGGTTAGAAAACGATTTAACTTAGGGAAAGTGTTTTCAATATTGTCCTGCTGAGATTCACAAGTTTCGATAACCTGACGATAAATCGCACCTATTGAGTCTTCTCGTTCGACTTGCTCTATCAAATCAACCGCGGCCAAAGGTTTACTTTTTAATAAACTACCGTCAATAAGGACCGAAGTTAATGCTAAAACATGGTCACTGGTTTTACCGTAAGCCAAAGACCCTTGTCCCGATGCGTCATTACTGATCATACCGCCAATCGTTGCACGATTACTCGTTGAGAGCTCTGGGGAGAAGAATAAACCATGCGGTTTTAAATAATCATTTAATTGATCCTTCACAACGCCAGTTTGTACTCGAACCCAACCTCCTTTAGGATTGATCTCAAGGATGTTATTCATATGCTTAGATAAATCTAAAACAATATCATTAGTCAGAGACTGACCGTTAGTTCCCGTACCACCACCGCGCGGTGAAAAGCGTATATCTGCAAATTCGGATTGTTGGGCAAGTTGGCAAAGGGTAATAATATCTTGCGTCGACTTAGGGTAAATAACTGCCTGCGGAAGGCATTGATAAACACTGTTATCCGTTGCAACAGCTAAGCGGCTAGCATAACTTTTTGCAATTTCACCTGCATAATCACTTTCGCTTAATGCTTTGATAAACGCAAAAGTATCCTGCTTGATATTCTCTTGATGGTTTAAATTTGGGATCATGTGTAAAACGCTCTAATCTATTAATGATATACGGGGGATAAAAAATAGCTTCAGATAATAGCATAAATAACCGTAAAACAGATGATAAAATAGGAGTTTTACTATTAAAATTATTGCCTATTTATGGGGCTGGGAGTGGTGTTGATATTCGCTAGATTAATCATTTATGCTAAATTCAGTGCATTAAAATAACTAAGTCAGAGGCTTAGATTAGAGCCTCTGGAAAGGTTCTATTATTAAACACCTCGAATTTATATTAAGGTGCTTAATAAAAAACAATAAATAAAAAGTTCCAAAGCTTAAACCCTAAAACAATTTAAAAAGCGTAGTTAGTTAACTTTTCCTGTGGAAAAAATTTAGGTTCTTCTGGCTCAGGAACCGGCGTAGTTGGTTGAACTGGCGCAACGGGCGTTGCAATAACCACGGGAGCAATAGGCTGATAGGTTTCATTCTTTTCACTCAAACAAGCAAAAACTAAGGTTGTTTTGGTATCATTACCAAAAAATCCGGTGTATTCATTGAGATGTTTAACTTCCATATTAAGCTTTTTCTCTAAACAATAAGCGTTTGCTTGTGCCAGAATAGAGGCTAATAAATCATCTTCTTCACTTGAAAAAGTCGCAGGCTGTTTGCTTATAACATAACTGTCTTCCCCTGCCTCAATAGGACCAATAGAAACCGATGAACAGCCCGCTAAATACAACATACTGAACATTAAAATCAATGCTTTACTGACCATAATCACGTCTCTCACTTAAATAATACTAATGTAGGTTAAATACCTAAAATTAACGCGCATTATACGTACTTTTAAAGCAGATTCCACGCGTCAAAAAAAAATTATCAATATTCAATGACAAATATTAAATAACTTTGACATTTTTACTCTTACAAATGCGCGCAGCTTATTTGGTTAGATATTTGATATCGATTCCGCTAAATAGTAGCTCAATCTTGCTGATTAAAATGCATCTTTTCTGCGTTAGATATTTTGCAAAGAGAACAACTTTTTACGCATGACTACTTTAAATTGGCTCATTTTTCCTGTGCAATAATTATTCGCAGTCTTAATGGGGTAGGGATAACTTACATTAACGATATTTAAGCCCCAAAAAATATGAGTCTTAAAACGAAAAAAGCCAATACCTCGCACAAGATATTGGCTTTTATTTCATTGGCTTGCAATTACAGCTTCAAGCCAAAGCAAGTCAAGAAACGTTAACTAATCTTTTAATAAAAGAGTACTGATTGTTTCAATTCCGTGCCCTTTGCCACCAACAGACCATAGGCCGTTTGCAGCCAATTGGTAACTACCAGACAGATCAAAGTGAACCCAGTTCTGCTCAGGTTTTTCAACAAACTTAGCAAGGAATGCAGCTGCGGTAGAAGCGCCTGCCATGCTTTCTCCGCCACTATGAATATTGGCAATATCAGCAAATGCAGAACTAATTTGTTGCAAGTGGAAAGGGGCTAGTGGTAGACGCCATAATTTTTCATTGCTATCTTTTGCAGCTTCTAATGCAGACTCAGTGAACTCATCGTCCATACTTAGAATACAGTTATAATCACGCCCAACAGCCGCTTTAGCCGCACCTGTTAACGTTGCTGCATCGATGATCAGCTTTGCACCATCTTCTTGTGCGGCAATTAAACCATCGGCCAACACTAAACGCCCTTCTGCATCAGTATTTAACACTTCAACGCTAACACCATTTTTATAATTAATTACATCACCTAGTTTAAAGGCTGTGCCACTCACCATATTTTCTGCACAGCATAAATACAATTTAACGCGCTTTTGTAAACCATTGGCAGCTGCTAATGCTAAAGCACCAGTGACTGTTGCTGCGCCGCCCATATCACTTTTCATGGCAGCCATAGATGCACTTGGTTTTAAACTGTAACCACCAGAATCAAAAGTGATCCCTTTACCCACTAACGCAAAATCAACGGGCGCATCTTGATCTCCACTTGGATTGTAATCCAGTTGCAACATGCATGGCATATTAGTACTGCCTTTACCTACCTCATAAATACCAACATAACCATCGGCATTGAGTTGTTCACCAAAAATCAGTTTGTATTTTAAAGGCACTTTATCAGCACAAACTTGTTCTAATAATAGACACGCTTTTTCACACAACACTTCAGGAGTAACTAATGCAGGCCCTAGATTGATAGTTTCTCTAACCCATTCGCTGATTAATTTTTTGTTTTTTAGCGCACTAATTGCTTCATCATCTAATTCAGGAAATTCAACGTTAGCGCCTGTTTTTGCATTATAGAAACCTTGGCAAAATGCCCAACACAAATCAGAATTCCACTGCTCTCCAGTTAATTTTATATTGGGTAATGACATATTATCTAATTTACGCGCTGCACTTTGTACCTGTGATAAAACATCATTGATATAATCAATATGTATCGTCGCTTGTTGCTGATCAAAAGATAAAAGAGCGCTCTCCCCCCAAATTGGATGCGCTTTTTGATCAGATAAATTAACTAAAAATGGCTGGCTCATAAGATTCCTTAATTGGCAAAAACGCGAGCCTAGGCTCGCGTTTATTAATTGATTACATTAATCATTTTCATCAATCCAACAAAGTTGAATTGCTTCTAAAATACGTTCACTACAATGTTCAGGGTCATCATCAAATTCCTCTAAAGCTAATACCCAATCACGTAAATCTGTAAAGCGTATTGCTAGCGGATCTTGCTCTGGATATTTATCAATTAACGCTAATGCAATATCTAAAGAGTCTATCCATTTTAAGTTCATTTCAGCGCTCCTAAAAATAATACGACAACAAAAATTTAATCATTAACTTTAGTTTAATTTATTAGATAAAAATTAATGCCCTTCCGACACGATATTAACCGTATACTTTGGAATTTCAACTACTAAGTCTTCGCCATGTAAACACGCTTGACAACCTAAGCGAGACTCAGGCTCAAGGCCCCATGCTTTATCTAGCATATCATCTTCTAATTCATCACTTTCTTCTAATGAATCAAAGCCTTCACGTACAATGACATGACAAGTTGTACAAGCACATGATTTTTCACAGGCATGTTCAATATGAATTTTATTCTTTAAAGCCACATCTAAAATGGTTTCGCCATCCTTTGCTTCAACAACCAAACCATCTGGACACAACTCTGCATGCGGTAAAAATATAACTTTTGGCATCTTAAAACCTTTCTAATTTATTGAATTTAGCTTAAATTTCGTCAACGGTATGACCCGTTAAAGCAGCTTTGATTGATACATCCATACGGCGCTCTGCATAGTGGTCCGTTAATTTATCGATTGCTTTAATAGCTTCTTTAATCGCATCGATATCATCGCCATCAGAGAGAGTAATTAATGCATCAATTGCTATCGTTATTTGTTCATACTCTTGCTCATTAAGTAATTGCTCGCCATCTTTTTTCATTGCCGCTTGTAAATTTTCAACGACGCGTTTAGCTTCAACCTGTTGCTCAACTAACATACGGGCTTGAATATCTTTTTCCGCAAATGTCATTGAATCGGACAACATCGTCATTACCTGCTCATCGCTTAAGCCGTAAGTTGGTTTGACTTCAATATAAGCCTGAACACCCGATGATATTTCCATCGCAGTCACACTTAATAACCCATCAGCATCCACTTGGAACGTAACACGAATATGTGCTGCACCCGCGGCCATTGGCGGAATATCAGTTAATACAAATTTAGCTAAAGAACGACAATCACTGACTAATTCTCGTTCACCCTGTAATACGTGGATCATCATAGCCGTTTGGCCATCTTTAAAAGTAGTAAATTCCTGTGCACGCGCTACGGGTATAGTCGTATTACGAGGGATCACTTTTTCGACGAGTCCTCCCATCGTTTCTAATCCCAAGGATAGCGGTAAAACATCAAGTAATAACATTTCAGAATCAGGTTTGTTACCCACTAAAATATCAGCTTGAATAGCCGCACCAATGGCCACTACTTTATCCGGATCAATACTGGTTAATAATGTTCTACCAAAGAACTCAGAAACAGCTGAACGTACTAATGGTACTCGGGTTGAACCGCCCACCATGACCACTTCAACCACGTCTTCAAGTACAACATTGGCATCTTTTAATGCACGTTTACACGCACGTACTGTTTTCTTAACTAATTTAGCAATTAAGGTTTCAAAAACATCTTTACTTAACGTGCCAGTCCAACCAGCTTGTTGCAATGCAATGTCAACTTGATCTGCATCGGAAAGTGCTTGTTTAGCTGCGCGAGAAACTTTTGATAACTCCTGCTGTACCTGAGGAGAAACTTTACCTTCAATCCCCGCTTGTACTTGGATCCATTTTGCAATTTCAGCATCAAAATCATCGCCGCCTAATGCAGAGTCTCCACCCGTAGCTAATACTTCAAAAACACCTTTATGTAAGTGTAAAACTGAAATATCAAAGGTACCGCCACCTAGGTCATAGACAGCAATCAGACCTTCTTTACCTGAGTCTAACCCGTAGGCAATAGCGGCAGCAGTGGGTTCATTTAACAAACGTAATACATGTAAACCGGCTAAACGAGCGGCATCTTTTGTACCTTGACGTTGTGCATCGTCAAAATAAGCAGGTACTGTGATAACCACCCCACTCAAGTCACCTTGTAAAGATTCTGTTGCACGTTGTGCCAACACTTTAAGTATTTCAGAAGAAGCTTGTACTGCATTGATAGGGCCGCATATGGTATTGATTTGTGCTAAGCCACTTTCATGAGCAGAAAATTCATAGGGAAGATGTGTTTGATCTAGGTCAGCCAAAGACTTACCCATTAAGCGTTTTGCTGACACTAAGGTATTAAGAGGATCACTTACCGATTTTTCTAAAGCGCTTTTACCAACTAAAACTTGCGGCGTATTTTCTGCAGATAAAGCATAGTTAACGACTGATGGCAGCATATCTTGCTGCTCAATATCCTCAAGCGTTGTTGCTTCACCGCTGCGCACGGTAGCGACTAATGAATTGGTGGTACCTAAATCAATACCCGCTGCGAGTTTATGTTGATGGGGTGCTGCTGATTGACCAGGTTCTGCAATTTGAAGTAATGCCATGCGTTGATAATCCTATTATTTTTCGAGTATTACTAATCGAATAATTTTTCTTCTAATAACTCAAGCTCAACTTGAAGTTTTAGCATGAATTTTAATTTGCGGATAAGGTTTGCCGTAGTTTCTAATTGTTCTGCTTGTAATGCAGTTTCAATTTCTGCTTCTAAACCTTTAACTAAAGCAGAGATATCTTGATTGAACTCTTCTATTGCTTGTTCATCATCTTCGGTGAAGTTAGCAACTTTTTCTCGCCACTCCATTTGTTGAATTAAGAAACCAGTATCCTGAAGGGTACGCTGTTCTAATTCAATATCTAACCCACTCAATTTCAGTATGTACTGAGCACGCAAGCAACTGTCTTTTAAGGTTTGAAAAGCATCATTAATTTCTGTGCTTTTTTGCATAGCTTGCAGGCGCGTGCGATCATCTTGCATGGTGAATTTATCTGGATGGAATTGTTTTTGTAAGTCACGGTAAGTTTGAGATAACCGAGTTTGATCGACAGAAAATTCAACAGGTAGAGAAAATAAATCAAAATAGTCCAAAACGATTTCCTAACTTGATAATAATAAAACAATAAAGTCCGACCATACTAGTGTATTAGTCAGACTTCAATAATATCGAGACTTGCGTTTTTTATACGCTAAAGCTTTCACCACAACCACATTCACCATTGGTATTAGGATTGTTAAATTCAAAACCTTCGTTAAGACCTTCTTTAACAAAATCTAACTCAGTACCATCTAAATAAAGTAAGCTTTTTTTATCAACAATAATATTGACACCTTGGTCGGTGAACATTTCATCATCGTCGTTTAGAACATCTACAAACTCAAGTACATAAGCCATTCCAGAGCAGCCTGAAGTTTTAACACCGATCCGTAAGCCTAGGCCTTTACCACGGTTTTTTAAAAAATTTGATACATGCTTTGCAGCAGGTTCTGTCAGTGTAATAGCCAAAATCGACTCCGTTTATTTAATTCATAAACACGCTAATTGATAGCACAACACTATCACTTAGCTATGTTTTTTAAGCATTTTTACTTTTGTAATCTTCAATTGCCGCTTTAATTGCATCTTCTGCAAGAATAGAACAATGAATTTTTACAGGAGGTAAAGCAAGCTCTGCAGAGATTTCAGTGTTAGAAATTTTTCCAGCTTCTTCTAATGATTTACCTTTCACCCATTCAGTGACTAATGAGCTAGAAGCAATTGCACTACCACAACCATAAGTTTTAAACTTAGCGTCTTCGATGATACCGTTGGCATCAATTTTAAGTTGTAACTTCATTACGTCACCACAAGCTGGTGCGCCAACCATACCCGTTGCAACGCTTTTATCATCTTTATCAAATGAACCAACGTTACGTGGATTTTCATAATGGTCGATTACTTTTTCGCTATAAGCCATGATTGTATTCCTTATATTCTTTTAATAGTGTTTACGTCGGTATTGATTAATGATGAGACCATTCAATACTGTTTATGTCGATACCTTCTTTGTACATATCCCATAACGGCGACATATCACGTAAACGGCCGATGTTTTCACGGATAATTTTAATAGCGTAATCAATCTCAGCTTCAGTAGTGAAACGGCCAATACTAAAACGGATTGAACTATGTGCTAATTCGTCATCGCGACCAATTGCACGTAAAACATATGAAGGCTCTAAACTCGCAGAAGTACACGCACTACCAGAAGAAACAGCTAAGTCTTTCAGTGCCATTACTAATGACTCACCTTCAACATAGTTAAAGCTGATATTAATATTGCCTGCAACACGATTTTCCAACGAACCGTTCACATACACTTCTTCCATATCATTAACGCCATTTAATAGACGATTACGTAATGCTAGAACACGTTCGTTTTCGCTTGCCATCTCTTCTTTTGCGATTCGGAATGCTTCACCCATTGCTACAATTTGATGCGTTGCTAATGTACCACTGCGCATACCACGCTCGTGCCCACCACCATGCATTTGTGCTTCTAAACGAATACGCGGTTTACGGCTAACATATAATGCACCGATACCTTTAGGACCGTAAATTTTATGACCAGAGAAAGAGATTAAATCCACTTTCATTTTTTGTACGTCAATTTCAATTTTACCGGCACTTTGTGCTGCATCCACGTGTAAAATAGTCTTATTGGCACGACATAATTCACCATATGCTGCAATGTCTTGAATAACACCAATTTCGTTATTCACATGCATCAAGCTTACTAATACCGTGTCGTCACGTAATGCTTCTTTTAATTGTTCAGGTGTTACGATGCCATCTTCTTTTGGGTCAAGGTAAGTAACTTCAAAACCTTCACGCTCTAATTGACGACAAGTATCTAAAACGGCTTTATGCTCAGTTTTAGCGGTAATAATATGTTTACCTTTTTTCTGGTAAAAATGTGCAGCACCTTTAATTGCAAGGTTATTTGATTCAGTAGCGCCTGATGTGAAAACTATTTCACGAGAATCTGCATTTAATAAGTCGGCAATTTGCTCACGAGCAATATCAACGGCTTCTTCAGCCTGCCAACCAAAACGGTGAGAACGTGACGCTGGGTTACCAAAGTCGCCATCTACTGATAAATACTGCACCATTTTTTCAACAACACGAGGATCAACGGGGGTAGTTGCTGAATAATCAAGATAAATCGGTAATTTCATTTTTTTCTCCACTGCCCTTATTTAGAGATAATATTAAGCAGTTCGTTATTAGTAAATTTATTATTTTGTTGTTCAGAAACATGCTGTACATGTTCACTAGCCATTAATTCATCTAATGTTATGCCGTCTAAAAATGAACTAATTCTGGTACTTAATTGTTCCCATAAAGAATGCGTCAAGCACTGTACGCCATCTTCTTGACAACCACCTTTACCTGAGCATTTACGCACATCAACGCTTTCATTTACGGCATCAATAATCATTGACACTGAAATCTCTGACTTGCTTTTGCCCAACTTATAACCGCCACCGGGGCCGCGCACACTACTTACCAGCTCTTTTTGCCTAAGCTTTGAAAATAATTGCTCCAGATAAGAAAGCGATATTCCTTGGCGCTCAGAGATCTCAGCAAGGGGCACTGGGCCATTGTGCTCTTTTATTGCAACATCTAGCATCGCAGTGACCGCATAACGGCCTTTTGAAGTTAATTTCATAGTAGAGTTCGCTATAATAAGTGTTTTACAACCATATCGGTTAAAACGAATGACTTAATGCACTTAGTATAAATACCTGACAATTTTAGTCAAGTAAAAAGCCCTACACTTTAGTAGGTTTTATTTTTTGTTGATGCTTGCATCTTTTAGCACATCTTTTTCTGCACTTTCTATGGATTTTTGCATGCTACTAAAAATACCTCTAAGCATTCTTAACTCATTGATTTCAGGACGGGCACGATTCAAAAAACGACGTAACTTATCCATCACCAAGCCTGGATGAGCGGGTACGATAAAGCCGATTTGAAACAATGTTTTTTGTAAGTGTTCCAGCATACCTTCGAAGTCAGCAGCTCTTGGGTACTCCTCGACAACCTCAGGAAATGCTTCTGAGGCTAAAAATGCCATTCGTACTTCATAGCTTAATGTTTGAACGGCCATTGCTAAGTTGAGTGAGCTATAGTCTGGATTTGCAGGAATAAACACATGAAAATGACACTTCTGAAGTTCATCATTGGTTAAACCACTATTTTCACGACCAAACACTAATGCCACTTTGTGTTTCTTCCCTTCGCTCGCCACTTTAACACCCATTTCTCTTGGGTCTAACATAGGCCAATCAAGGGTTCTAGGGCGAGCACTTGCACCAACGACCAATCCACAATCTTCGATACCTTGATCGAGTGTTTTATAGACTTTATGATTTTTTAATACATCGCTGGCACCAGCTGAAAGAGCAACCGATTTACCATCGATTTCACATTCAGGATCGATCAACACTAAATCAGTCAAGCCCATTGTTTTCATTGCTCTAGCAGCGCTGCCAATGTTGCCAGGGTGAGAGGTACCAATTAATATAATGCGAACGTTGTCTAGCATCGTTTTTCCTTCGTGAAGAGTAAATTTTTGAGCGCAAAGTTTAGCACTGTTTGTATAACAACTAAACCACTGTAATTGGCCATTTTAAACTAAAACTCCATTTAATAGATGAATTTTCAAGCAATTAAAATATTGCACAATTATGTGACCTGTGTATAATTTCGCGCCGAAGGAATCTCCCTTCATGTTCTTTTAAAATCTAATGGTGATCCTATGCATCCAATGTTAAATATTGCGATTCGTGCTGCGCGTAATGCGGGTAAAGTAATTGTAAAAGGTTATGAAAATTTAGAGTCTGTTGAAGTTGAAGAAAAATCACTTAACGACTATGTAAGCAGCGTTGATAAAGAAGCTGAATTAGCAATTATTGGTACATTACGTAAATCATACCCAGACCACAGTATCATTGCTGAAGAGTCAGGTATTGATAACGGTGCAGACACCGATCACCAATGGATTATTGACCCACTAGATGGGACATCAAACTTCATTCACGGTATTCCTCATTTTGCCGTTTCAATTGCATTAAAAATCAAAGGTCGTACTGAAGTCGGCGTTGTTTTTGATCCTATCCGCAATGAATTATTCTCAGCAGCTCGTGGCCAAAGCGCACAAATCAATGGTTACCGTACACGTACTAGCACAGTGCCAAAATTAACCGGTACTTTGTTAGCAACAGGTTTCCCGTTCAAACAAAAATACAACATAGAAACGTACTTAAACATCTTCCAAGATTTCTTTAAGGATGTTGCTGATATGCGTCGTGGCGGTAGTGCTGCACTTGACCTAGCTTACGTTGCTGCTGGTCGTATGGACGGTTTCTGGGAATTTGGTTTAAAACCTTGGGATATCGCGGCTGGCGAATTATTATTAAAAGAATCTGGCGCTATGATGACTGACTTTAACGGTGGCAATGATTACTTTAAATCAGGTGATGTTGTTGCAGCTAATCCAAAACTTTTAAAAGAAATGTTAACGGTTATTCGTAAGCATAACGCTTAATCAATCGTCTTTCATTTGTTATAAAAAACAAAAAAGAACAACCATTAGATTAAAAAAGCCAGAACAAATTGTTCTGGCTTTTTGCATTAAAAAGACGCCAATCCGATAGCGTTCATTTATTGACGCAATGTTAACGTAATACTTACCACAGCATGGTCAGTGCTTTCTCCATCGATATCAAAACTTGGATTAATTAAATGTTTGTCCGTATTAATATAATCACTTACTTCGAAATAACTGGATTGATCTGCAGCATCAAACTCACTGGATAATAAAATATAATCTAACACTGAACTACCTTGCCCAAAATAATGGGTGGCGGCACGTGTTAACAGTACTTTAGTATCAGCTGAATGATTGTCTTTATATAAGTCCCAGGCATCTCGTAACGTATAAAACTTGACTAGCTTTTGCTGCGTTTGGTCATTATTAAAAAGTAAATTCGGGGTTACTAAGTGCGCTAAAATACCATCGCTTAATGGGTTATTAAAGTCTCCCATCAATATCATCGCATTACCCTTTTTTGCACGTCTCTCTAACATTTTCATCATTAATAATGTTGCTTCACTACCACGTTGAATAGAGGACGCCCACCCTCCTGCAACTTGTGCTTTAAACTGCTCAAGCACATTACCTTCTAATGAGGTTAATTTATCTACTTGTGCCTGCCAAGATGCTCGTTTTGATTTAAAATGCACCACATAACAATCACTGTCACCTATATGAGGCAATTCAACGGTAGCTCTTAACACTTTGCGACTAAAACTAAAGTCGGCTGTTAATCCTAATTTCAGAGCAAGTTCAGTATCGACAGCAACGGTAGAAATAACTTTAATTGGAAATTTACTGGCTAAAGCAACCACAGGATCACGATAGATAAAATCATCTATCACAGTCGGTTGATCAATCACAGCAAAGTATTGGTAGCCCGCCTCTTTTACTAACGCCTGCAACGACTCGACACTAAAAACTTCCTGAAAGCCAATCACATCTGGCTCATGTGTTGTTAAATAGGTTGTTATCCATTGTTGCTTTTTTTGCCACTGCTGTGCGGAATAAATACGGTCAAAATCATAGAAAGCATCAGGTGGTGCTAAATAATTGAAGAGATTAAAGGTCGCCACTTTAATCTTTGTATATGCCACTTCATTACTTACCTTGGAATTAGGTAGCAGTGAGCAGGCTTCACTTATACTAGGTATTGGTACAGAGTTATTTGACACAAAATCCTCATTATTAATAATCATTGGCAGCAGTATCGCACAATGTGAATAACTTTTACGATAATTGCTATAAATAACCTCTGCGCAGAAGAAGTTTTGAACTTAGTGAATAAGGCAGAAACTGGAACAATGAGTGCGCAACCAGAGTCAAAAATTAAGCCCTATATAAATGGGTATAAGTACCAATATAAAAGGCTATAAGTCATCAATATAATTAACAACTGCATGACAAATAGTAAGTGAATGACAATTTGGAAACATTGCGCGTAAAAATAAGCCTTATAAAGATATCGGACTAATACGACACAAAAAACCTATTAGATGCAACTATTTACAAAAAACTGCTCATTAATCGCACAAGTTTAGCACTAATAAATAATCAAATGATGATCATATCGGCTTAACCCATTACACTATGCTTTATTCAATCAATACCACTTCCCTAAAGAGGATATGTTTAATGAAATTATTTTTAAAGATAGCAGCAGCTTTGATTGTGCTTTTATTATTAATCGTCATTATTGTTGTCACTTTCATTGACCCTAATGATTACAAACAGCAGATTCAAGATCAAGTTAAGAAGTCAGTAAATAGAGATTTGGTCATCGCAGGCGATTTAAGTTGGAGTTTATACCCTCTATTAGGTTTCCAAAGTGGTCAAATTACCCTATTCAATAGCCCAGAGTTTAAAGAAAAGACACTATTAAACGTCAAAGAAACTGCAATTTCTATCAGCGTATTACCTTTATTAAAAGGAAAATTAGAAGTTGGCGAAATTATCTTAGATGGTGTCGAATTTAACTTAATCACCAATAAAGATGGTTTATCAAATCTAGATAACTTACAACCTGAAGAAGCAACACAAACTGTTAACGCACCAGAAGAAGAAATATCGACAGAAGAGCCTAGCGAATCATCAGCTCCCTTAGATCTGTCGCAATTTGTACTGTCTGGCTTGAATATCACTAATGCGCAATTAAAGGTGATCGACCACCAAAAAAGTGAAACACAGGAAGTTGACATTAATAGCATGACACTGAGCGAGTTTGCTTTTGATCAAACAGCTCATTTCAGCTTAAACAGCACCCTAAAAAATGCACAAGTTGAAGCAGATATATCATTAGAAACAGATCTATTTGTGGATGCCGCATTAAGTGTTGTTGAACTCACTAACTTAACCATTGAAAGTGACGTACTTGCAGACGCATTATCAGGTAGCGCCTTAAATACCAAATTTAAAAGTGGTTTAAAATACCAAGTTGGCAACAAGCAATTAGATATCAAAGCTATCACCATTAATAATCAATTTTCAGGGTCATTCTTGGAAGGCGATATTTATATCAACAGTAGTGATATTAATATTAAAGACCTTAGCCAACTCACTCTGGGCAAACTGATCATGACCAGCAGTTTAACCGGCAGCAGTCTAGAAAATAATAAGTTAGAAACTAACTTACAAACAAATCTGGCAGCTGATATCAATAAAAAAACAGCGACGATAGATAAGTTTGAACTTAAAAATAAAATCACAGGTGAGCAAATACAGGGCAATGTGAACCTTTCATTTAAACAAATGAATGTCAGTAATTTTGAGAAAATCATAATTAATCAATTCAAAATGATCAGTGAATTGAATGCCCCAAGCATCAGTAAAGAAAAAATCAACAGTACTATTAGCAGTGAAATCAACTACGATCTTGCCAAGCAAAAACTTAACCTTAATAAGCTGCAAACAACAGTTAATGATATAGAGTTAGGCGGAGAATTAAGCTTCATCCAACAAGCGGTGCCTGTTATCCGTTATAACTTGAAAGGTAATGTATGGGACTTAAATCCCTATTTGGCTTCAAGTACAACAACAGAGTCTGGTAACACAGGTGAAAAAGCACCAACCACAGAAAAAGAAGTTGAGCCTGACTTAAGCAGTCTAAAAACCTTGGATATTAAAGGTGATTTAAGTATTGCTGGCGTACTTTATCAAGATATAAAAATCGGTAAAATCACCAATAACTTAACCGTAAAAGATGGCAGAGCAACGCTTAAACCGTTAACTGCAAAACTCTATGATGGTTCATTAAATATTGATGCTTGGGTTGATGAAAGCGGTGGTAAAAACACATACAAAGCCACAACCAGTATTAGCAATATAACATTAATACAACTATTGAAAGATGCAGCCAAGGTAGATCTATTAAGTGGTAATGCAAGTATGAACTTAGTCGCTAGTGGGCAAGGTTTAACAGCAAGCAAAATTCAACAAGGTATAGTTGCCAAAGGTGACTTTAAAATACTCGATGGAGAATTATATGGGATTAACCTTTCTCACGAAATACGTGTTTTAAAAGCAAAAATACAAGGTAAAACAATTGCACCGGATAAACTGGTTAAGAAAACAGATTTTGCTTCATTATTAGGTGACTTTACCTTAGAAAAAGGTATTGCTAATAATCAAAAACTGACCATGTTATCTCCTGTTATTCGTTTAGATGGTACCGGCATTGCCAATACTATTGAGCAAACGATCGACTATAAATTAGGTGTGACACCATTATCGAAAACAGATGAAAGTACCAGTTATGTGGATCTAAATGGCATCTCTATACCATTGCGTATCAAAGGGACTTTCGCAAAACCAACCTTTGCTTTAGATACTGAAGGCGCATTAAAAGCGCAAATAGACGCAACTAAAAAAGCGGTAAAAGATAAAGCAGAACAAGTCATCAAAGATAAAGCAAAAGACATTCTTTCAGGTAAAAAAATATCCAAGGGTGACTTAAAAGAAGAAGCAAAAGATTTAGAGAAAACATTAAAAGGTTTATTTAACTAACTTTGTTTATGACCATCTATTGGTCACCTTCAAGCCTTAATAAAAATAGCTGATACAGAAAACTGTCTCAGCTATTTTTTTGCCTTTTTCCTGCCATATTTAGTTCAAAAAAAT
>NZ_JALAAC010000018.1:0-89917 GCF_037546855.1 Vibrio sp. 1-Bac 57
CTGAGAATGAGAAATTCTACAGCCTCGTTGGTGAGTCAAGCTAAGCTTGATGCGACTTGCAGGGTGTAAGTCCCTGTCAGGTAAGGTTTAACCAACCACCTGTATCGAGTGTTGCGCCTTTGGCGGAGTCTGGGATTCGTGTATCACTTATCTGCGATTTATCGCTCCAGATGAACAAGAAAGGTGAAGCGTACACAGAGAATCATATAGGCCATAGGGGGGACGTGTCCCTGAAGTGCTGGTATCGCTCCGATAAATATTAGATCTGACTGACGAGGTTTGCAACGCCATCGAAGTCCAAGCAAAGCAATCGCAGTGGTGAGATTGTGGCGAGTCAGCGGAGTTTTCAAGCCGTGGCATGTATGTAGAGATGCATTGAGAACTTGAGAGATCCAAAGGTATTCCACAAGGAAGGTGGTAGGGAAGTTGAGTGAAAAGCAAGGCAAACGAAGATCTTTTGGAAGTCAGATCAGCCCATAGTAGTCTGAGCAGGGGAAAGCCTTGTACATGGCGAAGGAGCTGACAGTTACCGTCGCTGACAGGGCGAAAACACTGTTGATAACAATAAAGCTGACTGGATGAGCGTAGACGACCTATCTCACGAAACTCGAAATAATGAGAGCAAGTCTTGCGTTTTGCTTTTAAATTCTTCTCCAAGCATCATTTGAGATACATGCACCTTATTATCATTGTATTTCTCATTATGTTCGACGTGCTTATTTGTGCTGTGGAGATAAATAAACGGGTCAATCATTTAAACAGTGCCGCCAATAAGTGCCAGACCCCATAATATCTTTCACTCAATGTTTGATTTAAATATATCTACTCACAGCACTCCTGTGACTGCATATTTTTGCTGTGAATCGAAATTTTATATTTATACATATGATTAAGGTTTTATTATGGTTGTTAACTTCTTGATTAGTTAATCAAAATTGCTATGGTGACATCAAATTAAAATAGATTAGATTGCTTTATCTATTCATTGTAAACATGGATTTTTCTGCCTAATAATCTGTTTTCTGTTCGAGTTAATATGGGGTATTGCTAGTGAAGGTCTTTACAATTTCATTTGTTTTTTCAGTTATGACGTTATTTTTATTGATGGTTTTGGATGGTGAACTATCAAACTTATATTGTGTTTGGCCTCTTAAAATCATTGAAGCGACAGGTGTATTGGGCAACAACGCTCCAGCTTTTTATTATGATTGGTATGAGTTCTCAATGGCATTCTCTTTGCTCTTACAAAGTGCTTTCATATATGCGATCACATCAAGGCTCATGCGCAAAAAGAATATGTAAACGGAACTTAGCATTAACCTTTTTTTCGAATATTTTGCAGAGAGTAGCGGGGTAGGTTGGTTTTGCTTCGTTACTGGTTTTACTTATTATTTTGCTCCCTATTTTACTGCCGACCTTTGGCTTTAAAAAGTTTATGGCTGTCTAATTCTCGACTTTCTAATGCTCGATTTCTAATTCTCGATTTCTAATTCACAATTTAATATGAGGTTCGCATTTGCTGAACGTGGATATATTTAGAAAATTAGATTTTAAATTGTGGAACTATTTTTCCATAATGATTGGAGAGTTAAATCATTTTCTTTTCTAAGATAATATTTATCATATGCAGATTGACGTAATAGTCCCAAGTTCGCAGGTTAATACCTTATCTATAAGGTCAAATAGCGATAAGGTCAAACTTTTACGGTTCCAGCCTTCATAATGTAATTAGAAGGTTTATCTAAATTTTCAATATATCAAGGAATTGAAACATGACAGCTTATTTTGTTATTACTTACGATATCGCAGACTCTGTACAATATGCGCAATATAATCCTGGTTCAAACCATATAACCGGGAGTACTGTCGCTAAACATGGCGGTGAGATTATTGTTGCAAGTAATGATGCGCTTAGATTGCATGGAGCTGAGACTGCAATGAAAGTAATTATACAGTTCCCAAGTCGTGAAGCAGCGCTAGCATGGGACACCGACGCTGATTATGCGAAGGCAAAAGCGATACGTTTAGCTTCAACAAAAAATATAAATGCGTTTATTGTTGATAAGCTTTAATTATTAAAAATGATTAATAATTACAGAAAAACACAACAAAATATTATGTGTTAATAGAAATTAGCGGCTAATTGCCGACCTCCTTTCATTTTCATGTAATCACGATAGTCCTAAGCGTTACTTGATGATGCAATTTATTGTCATTGTGTTTTTCACTTTTGTGTTCGCCGTACTTATGTGTGTTGTAAAGATAAATATATAGGCCGATCATTTGAGCATCCTATTTAATGGACGGTTGAGTGCATTCATCAACTCGCGCCTATATTCAGCATTAATATTAGTGCATACGCGACCATGGCGAACCATTATCACTCGCGAGTAGTTTTGGTAAGTACTACCAAGATGCAGGGGGCGTTAAAATAATTATCATGTTTTGAGTATACTGGTAAGTGTTGTAACGCCAGTAAAAATAAGTTTCGATGAAATATGCACTAGTTCCTTGAGCATTATCTATCTAAACATTGGTTGTCCTAAATACTTAGTGATAACTAAAACTTCTTTTCAGTTAAAATTCACGATGTATTACCTTAAGCAGTACTTTTATATATCCAAACGATAATTTACTCTATTTCCTGATTTACATTTCAATCGGTGCTCTATTTTACTTTCGATTTCTTTAAATTTATTGCTGTCCAAAAGTGCTTTTTATAATGATTAGATTAGAAAAAGTTACAGTGCCTAAGATGGATGTTATGGCAATAGAGTGTCGAATTATTTTACATTTTGTTTTTTTTATCTTTTTTATTTCACTTAAGTACTTGATAGTAATGTGTTGATTGTTTTGGCTTGATATTTGCTAGTTTCCTCGTTCTTAGGTCTTAAATGACCTCTAAAAATAAAAAAAGGATGTTTTATGAAATTAATTAATGTGATTGCATCAGGGCTAATGTTTTCTGCTAGTGTTGCTTATGCTGGTGCTATAGATCTCAATACTTGGAATCAATCAGGTAATAGTTCAAATGGAAATTGGAATGTTGCTGCTGACGGTACTTCTGTTTTACAAACTATTAACGGTAATCCTACTTTCTTTATAAGTAATGATTCTTTTATCAATAATCAATTTACAGGGACATTTGGCGTTGAAACGACATCTGACGATGACTTTATAGGGTTTGTTTTTGGTTATAACGGTCTAGATGACTTTTACCTTTTTGATTGGAAACAAAGTGAACAAAATTATTTAGGTAACACTGGTTCAGAAGGATTCACCTTATCAAAAATATCAGCTGGTGCGGATGTGAATTCTTTAAATGCTTTATGGGGTCATACTGGTAATGGTATCGACGTTCTTGATACTGATTATGGCAATGATCGCGGTTGGATTGATAATACAACGTATGACTTTACTTTAAACTATACTGATACCTCGATAGATATTTTTATTAATGGCGGCACATTTAGTGATGAAAATATATTCAGTCTTGCAGGTTTAAATAATGATTCTGGGAACTTTGGTTTCTTTAACTCATCTCAATCTCAAGTCAGATATACAGGATTTAAAGAAGAAGCAACATCGGTTCCTGAATCATCTACTCTAACTATCTTTGCATTAGCTATCGCAGGGCTATTTTGGCGTCGTAAAATCACCAATAAATAACTATCGTAGTAAATGGCGGCTCATAGAATAGAGCCTGATCATAAAAAATGAGCAGTTGATGACCTATCGTAATCCTCAGCTCATTTTACATTAACGCCATCACTGATCTAGGATCCCCAAGCTCCTTTTTAATTAGCTGTTTTTTCTCTAATTCACGAAATATTTGATTTGTAATCACAGATGAAACGACTAATAAATTGATATATTCACTTTTAAGGAAGATTCCTATTAAGTCGAGTGTAATGAAATATAAACGCGAGATATTAAAAAGCTTATGGCAGCTAAAAATTATTTGCTTACATTAGTCATACAAAGTTAGGTGCTCCATTGGCGGTGAATATTTAGTTGAGGTGCTCAAAGAATGGATCGTATTCGCTTAATGTATCAATAATTTTAGTCTATCTGGATATTGTATTTCTTTTAGATACAATGGCTTAATTGGTTTGTCGGACTCATTAACTTTAAGTAAGCGTTACAATTGATGCAACGTTAGCCATATGAATTTTTGTTGATTCTGTCAATCGATGACTTTTTATTTTGCTGTAAAAGAGCACTGAACATTAAAAATATAAAAACTGCCGTATTATTAATATTGCGCTTTACGCGATTTTAAAGGACACTATCACAAAGCCCTTACAGGCACTATTTTAATAAGATAAGGAACCAACTATATATGTCGGGTTTAAACAACCAAGATAGCAATCCAAACAGTGATAAAAATCAACTTAAAGCATTGCTAGAACAGCCTATTGAAGATTTACCTCTCATTTCACTTTACCGTATTAGATACCTAGCGACTGAATTGTCTATGGAATCTGTGGTTACCCATGCTCAACAGATCATTGATAAACGTAAAAATGCGATGTAATTAGTTTTTATTGACTGAATTAAGACCACTAATAATTAGCCGGCATTAATCTCAATCAATAATCATAATCAACCTACCTTTTAGTGAAATAGTTTTATAAACTCAGAGGTAGTTTGTTATGACGCAGTCTAGGTATTTCAATCTAGCTGCATATAAATCGTATTATCATTGAAAAATAATGGGAGCACATGAATTATTGTGACCCCATTAATCATCTATTTCTAAACTCACATAGCTCTTAACTAGGCTATCTCTAAGCTATATAGTTTTATTATTTAATAAACGTCTTCAATTAATTCTGCAACACTGTTATATGACTTTACAGAGGCTGCTTTCACATCATCTCTTGCATTATTTACCGTATAACCCTTGTATCTTTCTATCATCGGAATGTCGTTTAAATCATCCCCTATAACAGATACAAACTGCTCATCTATACCTGCATGCTCTATGAGAACAGCAACTCCGGTGGCTTTACTGATACCTTTAGGTACTATGTTTATGTAATTTAAATTAAGAAAAACTTCTACTTGGTTTTCATATTTGAGTAGGATTTCTTTTTTGAGTTGTTCTGCTTGTTCAAAATTATCATTTAAACAACCAATTAATAACACATCGTCATCTAGTGCAGCTTGCATAGTTTTTGTATATATTGTTGAATTTCTATCGAATATTTCTTTGGACACTGCGTTGGTGAGGCTGGCACTTTTATGCGTCATATTGAAACCATCAAAGCCATTGGAGATGTTAATTTCATCGCCCATTTTTTCTCTTAACATCGCCACTAAATCTCTGGCTAATGTATTTTCTAAAGGTTGCTTAAACAATACATTGTTGTCTATATCAACAACAAATGAGCCATTCAGAGAAACAATGTAGTCATACTCTATATTTCTCATTCTTTTTTCGTTGAGCATACTCGCAACATCTCGACCTGTACTAATAGCAAAAATATTGCCTTTATTTCGCCACTTAGCTACCGCATTCATGTTGGTTTCTAAATCTTGTTGATCGTGTCGATGGAAGGTTTTATCGTAATCTGAAGCCACTAATTTCATGGAATTTAACCCTTTTTTATTTTATAAGTTGATCATGACATATACCTATATTACTTCATAATGCTTTGTCAGGCACGCGCTCAGATATCAGAACAATATGTGGTAATGATTTCCCTTTGTGATTATTGCAACACTGAATCGGTATTTACGTAGGTGCCTCGTAGAACAAATAAAATAACCATAAAAGAATGGGACCTTTTAATCATTTTAGCGATAGAAGCACCAGAAGTTAATCTTTCTAAAGTTAAATTGTATGCCTACCATTTGTCACTAATTTTCCTTGTTGGCTTCGCACTTTGAAGTCTCATGGGTATATACCCATGAGTAATCAATATGCTTTGTTTAATCTTTACTCATTTTTTTAAAAAAAATTAAAATTTGTCGATATTTATAAAAAGTACTTGGTTTTTGTCTCAATTTCTATACTATACGCCTCGTTCTGCGGAGGGGTGGCAGAGCGGCTGAATGCACTGGTCTTGAAAACCAGCGAGGGTTAATAGCTCTCCGAGAGTTCAAATCTCTCCTCCTCCGCCACATTGAGAAGCCTTTTTCGTTTCTGCTTATAGCAATACCATCCAATACCACTCAATAGCTGATTATTTTATTACTTAAAACATATCAATTCTGCTTTAAAAATCATGAAAATAGTCTATTTGAATGAATGCATAATGAAGCCTCTTTTACTCCTCCTCACATTGATTTAGCGAATTCAAAATTAAGTCGTTTTATGGTGGTATTTACATTTTTATTGGGCTATTTCTAGAATACTCAATTTTGAGTTTAGCTGGTTATAAATCCATTTTTGTCTGTATTCCAATCTGCAAAAGCGTAAGCACCCATGACGTTACCGTACATTTTTGCAGGTAAGTGACCTGAGCTAACTTCTGCATCTACTCGCTTAGGGAGTTTGTCTTTTGTAAATTTAGGATCTTAAGCAAATAAAATTGTATGAGATGCTTTTTTGTATGTGGCAGCTTAAACCGATGTTCGTTAGCAAATATGTTATGCAAACGTTATTTGCATATCTTCAGCTGAGGTACGTTTTGTTTAATCATGTTTTTAGCGGTGTAACTAATGTTTAAGTCTTTAATGATTTATTGAGGCATATTGAGGCATATTGAGGGATAGTATTTTATTGTTTTATCATCTCAGCCTAGCCAATCAGTAATGTCATGGAACTGGTATTATTAATGCGTATTGTTATTATATTGTTATCAATCTAATTTACCAAGGATGGCATCATGATAAAAAAACAGATCATAAAATATACAACGACATTGGTTATGGCATTCAGTGTATTGAGCTGTGCGACTAATCCTTCATCTTCTACAAGCAACGAACATGCTAGGGAAGTATTGCACGAAGTAAGTAAGAGCGATGTCAGTACTAGTCGCTATCCTCAGAGGGATCAAAAAGTCGGCTTTTTTGTTAGTGAAAATAAATTTAATCAACTTCATTCACAAACCATTAATCATTGGCCAAGTGATATTTATGCTGAAGATAATGAAGAAGGGAAAGTTTATTTAAATAGAAACACAGATAATACTTACAGTATTGGTTTCATTACTTGGAAAACAATACCTTTAACTGCTGAATATGTATTGTTAGTGAGCCAGAATAAGGATTTAATCAATAATTTACATTATGCAAAAATAATACGCTTTAACGACAACGGTTTTGAGCAGTTCGTTATCGAACCGGAGATCTGGTATATATTATCAAAAACTAAACAGTTAAATTGGCGGGTCCAAGAGGATCTGTCGCTTGAAGGAGAGGGCGAAAAGGAGATTAACTTTCTATTTGAAGATAGTTTTGAGGGCCTCAAAAAACAATTAACAAGTTATTTAAATGAAGGACATAAATTAGTAGGATTCAATATTCTGCAGCTTTTATCGCAAGCAAAAAGTGATCGTTATAAAACCTATCTTTCTTACTTTCAGCCTGCTTATCATGCCAATGAACTGTTTCTATTAGCGCATCAAGGTCAAGGCATGACACATACACAAATCAATAATGTCATTCATGGTCAAATATTGCCTGCATTCTCAGCCTTTTATAATCGTTACAGTACAAATCAAGAATTTAGCGATGAGTTGTATTTCCAAGAGACTTTAAATATTTACGATAGCCTACAAAAAGGAGGAGATCGAGTTTTTCTAGAGTTGCAAAATAAAGTGTTAAGAAATGCAATTACCCAACAAATAGTTGAACAACAAGACTACACGGTATTAAGCGATGATTATTCAGAACTCGTAACAGCAGTTAATGCTAAAGATATGAAGCGTATAAAAAAAGTGTTGCAGGAAACGGCAGATATTAATGAACACTATAAAAACTGGTCAGCGGCACACCAAGCGGCACAAGATGGGTCTTTAGAAATATTACGTTTATTGGTTGATAACGGTGCTGATATTAAAGTACGAACGGAGACTAAAACGCCATTATTAAGTTCGGTATCTGAAAATAGAAAAAATAAAGCAGGAAATTATATCAACATTGCCAACTATTTGATCGGAGAGGGGGCTGATGTTAATGCACGTATAGCAACCAATTTATTGTCGCCATTAATTTATGCGGCTAAAAATAATCAAACAGAGATGGTTAGCTTGTTATTAGAAAATGACGCTGAACTATGGGCAGAAGATTATGCGGGAAGTAGCGCATGGGAATGGGCCTCGCATAAAAACAATAAAGAAGTGATTGAGATATTTGAAAGGTTTAATGCAAAAGGAGGTTTTGCTGCTTATGATGCGATTGAAGCCGGTAACCTAACGCAGTTTAAGCGTGAAGTGAATCGAATGAACAATATTTATCAACTCAGCCCTAACGATGATAGCTCATCGTTATTATCTAAGGCGGCAGCAGCAGGCGAGTTAGGCATGGTAAAATATTTAATCGGTGAAGGCTTCAATATTAATTTTGATGCCAACCTGGGAGTTACTGGTGCTTACCTTGCTGCTAAATATAATCAATTAGAAGTCTTAACTTTTTTAGCAGAGCGAGGTGCAGACTTACAAAAACAATCTTATTACGCACCGATTCATACTGCCGCTTTTCGTGGGCATATGAATATTGTGAAATTTTTGCTTAAACAGAAATATGTGGATCCTTTAATAGAATCAAATTCAACTAAATCCACGGCTTTACATTTAGCAATAGAAGGCAATCACGCAGATATGGTTGAGCTATTGTTACAACAGCCAGCTTATTATAATGCCCAGGCCATTAATGGAAATGAAACTGGTGATAGCCCATTACTATTTTTATTTAAAAATAAGCACGATAACCGTCGTATATTTGAAATGTTAATGGAGCAACCATGGACGAATATAAAGCAAAAAAATAATGAAGGAAAAACTGCTTATGATTATGCCAAGGAAGCCGGTTTTTATGAGTATTTAAATGAGTTGTAATTTCACATCTCGTTTTAGTGCATAACGGTGACTTGAAGGCACTTTTTATGGGTGCCTTTCAAGTGAATAAGCGTGTTATTAAATGTTAAATAACAGCACCTTCAATATTTAATCCGCCAACTATTAAACTCACATGCCCCTTCAAATAGCCCTCAATTATTTTAAATGAGGTCACATTCATAACTTACTTTGAATTAGTAAGATACTGAATACACAGATCATGAAACGCTAGCGCTTGAGGGTACATTATTTTATCAATTAAACGGAAAATGCCAATTTGTCGTTCAATGAGTGGATTAATCAGCGGGATCCAAGTTAAGTGTGTGGAATGTGTTGGAAAAGCTAATTTAGGTAATGTTGTTACGCCTATGCCCAGTTCTAATACCGAAAATAAAGAGGTGATATTTTCGACGGAACAAATCGCTTTTTCACTGAGTAGTCGTGCGGGAGTTGGGTCAAGTAAGACACAGGTCCCATTTCGAATGAAAGGTTGATCTAACAATGTTTGCCATTCTATACCTTTAGTCTGGGCTGCTAATGGATTATCTTTTAGGCATACCACCCCAATTGGATCAGAAATTAAAGGGGTAAATGCAATCTTTTGCTCGTCAATATAAGAACAATTACCTAATGCTAAATCAACCTCTCCAGAGAGCAAACGTGCCTCTACACCTGCCGCATTATCATCAATTAAACTGACCTCTACGTTAGGATATTTTTCATAAAACTCACCTAGCACACTCGGAATCAATTTGGCGGCCACGGAGGGGACACTGGCAATTCTAACTTTGCCTTTTTTCCCCGCTGCTGTAGCCTTTAAATCATATTCTAACGTATTGTAAACATTAATAAATTGTTTGATTCTTGGTAAGCATATTTCTCCATAAGGAGTTAATGTTGATTTGTTACCTGCTTCAAAAAGAGACTGCCCTAGAATACGCTCCAGCTCCTTTATTGACGTTGAAAGTGCAGCTTGTGATCGATTTGCAAGTTCCGCTGCAGCGCGAAATCCTCCTGACTCGACGACTAAAATAAAATGTTTTAATTGTTGGATTTTAAAGCTCATGGTTTATTCCTGATCGCACATATTCAAGATTTGCTGCTTTTTATTTATCAACAGCAATTTATCGCGGACAACAGCATTACAAACTGTCTGTTACATTGCATTAACTTTTAAAGTGATAAGTTTTATTTATCACTTTGATAAAATTTACCGTTATATTTATCAATAGTCAAAGGTTAGTATATTTTCACTTTATAAGGAGAGCCAAAAAATGAATCAAAGCGTAACAGTTAAGAACAACAAATATGCAGTTAAAACAGCGCTTTTTGCGTCAAAAGCTCCACTTGAGTGGGCTATTGTCAATAATGGCACTTTATATACCGCACAAATACCTATTGATCAAAGTGGTGTTGTTGTACCCGGTGGGATCGAAGCACAAACACGTCAAACGCTTGAAAACCTAGCACATACCTTAGAGTCGGCAGGAGAATCTTTAGATTCAGTGGTTCAGGTGTTAATTTACGTCACCGATCGAGCATACCTAAAAACAGTTAATGATATTTATGCCGAGTATTTTAAGGCTCCTTATCCAAACCGTGCAGCAGTGGTCGTTGCAGGGCTCGCGAGAGAAGAGATGCTAGTTGAATTAGTCGTCTATGCATCGGTTCAATCTGAACAGTAACTATTTATTAGTAAATGTTTATTAGCAGTTATCTATTAGTAAATGTTTATTAAAAATTATCTATTAAAGAATACAGCGCTAGTTTGTTAATAAATGTAAAAAACATCATCGCTAACGAATACAAAAGGAAATAAACATGACAGCTCAAGCACAAAATATTCAAGCAGAAAAGTCTCTTTATATTGCTGGAGAATGGCAAGCGGGTGTAAGCACAGTTGCTAATATTAACCCATCTGACATTAGTCAAACACTAGGTCA
This sequence comes from Vibrio sp. 1-Bac 57, assembly GCF_037546855.1. Lineage (NCBI taxonomy): Bacteria > Pseudomonadati > Pseudomonadota > Gammaproteobacteria > Vibrionales > Vibrionaceae > Vibrio > Vibrio sp. 1-Bac 57. The sequence continues at coordinate 10,952 of NZ_JALAAC010000018.1, forward strand.
TTTTGCTCAAGCAAGTTCAGCACAGGTAGCCCAAGCGATTGCTGCAGCAAAACAAGCGCAACCAGAATGGGAAAAAACACCTCTTGAGCGTAAACAGTCAGTATTACAAGCGATTGGTGATGAACTGATTGCGCGTTGTGATGAGCTAGGGCGTTTATTATCTAGTGAAGAAGGTAAGCCTTTTTTAGAGGGAAGAGGTGAGATTTACCGTGCAGGTCAATTTTTCCAATATTTTGCCGCTGAAGTATTACGTCAAATTGGTGATAACGCAGATTCAGTGAGACCAGGTGTTTCTGTTGATGTCACGCGTGAAGCAGTGGGCGTGATTGCGATTATCTCTCCTTGGAATTTTCCAACAGCTACTGCCGCTTGGAAAATAGCACCTGCACTTGCGTTTGGTAATAGTGTGATTTGGAAACCTGCGAATTTAACACCTGCTAGTGCTGTTGCATTAACTGAAATTATTTCTCGCCAAGGTTTACCGGCAGGCACCTTTAACCTTGTTTTAGGTAGTGGTTCTGAAGTTGGTGATGCCTTGATTCACAGTAAAGAGATTAATGGCGTGAGCTTTACCGGTTCAGTGGATACTGGTCGTAAAGTAGCCGCGGCAACGGCGCCAAACTTCATTCGCAGTCAATTAGAGATGGGCAGTAAAAATGCACTATTAATTGCAGATGATGCAGATATTCAAATTGCTGTTGAAGCAACTATCGCCGGCTCATTTTCAGGTTCAGGTCAAAAATGTACGGCATCATCACGTTTAGTGGTTATGGATAAAGTACACGATGTTTATGTGGAAGCATTAATCAAACGTATGAGTGAACTAACCGTCGGCCATGCATTAAAAGAAGGCGTTTTCATGGGACCAGTAGTTGATTCAAAACAACTTGAGTCAAACTTTGCATGGCTTAACAAAGCAACCACTAGCGGTGCTGAAGTAGGGTTCGGTGGTGAGCGACTAAATCTTGAACATGAAGGTTATTACATGTCTCCGACTTTATTGTTAGATACAAAAAATAGCTGGGAAGTTAATCAAGAAGAAGTGTTTGCTCCAATGGCGAGTGTGATCCGTGTTGCCGATTTAGAAGAAGGTATTGCAACGGTTAATGACACTCGTTTTGGTCTGACAGGCGGCATCATCACTCAGAGTTTACGTAACAGTGCAATGTTCAAAGAACAAGCTCAAACAGGTTGTGTAATGGTTAACCTGGCAACGGCTGGAACAGATTATCACGTACCATTTGGCGGACGTAAAGAGTCTAGTTTTGGTCCAAGAGAGCAAGGTCAATATGCGAAAGAGTTCTACACCGTGGTTAAAACAACTTATCAACGTCCTTATTAAGGTCAGTTAGATATAGGTGAATAACGGGTTAGTGCTCAGTTCAAATTAACAAAGAGTGAAAGTAAGGAAATATTATGTATCAAAAACAAATTGTGATTGATGGATTGCAGTATTGCAATTGGAGCAGAGAGTATTTTCAAACGCTTCAAGCAAGTGGTATCACAGCGGTACACGCTACTTTGGTTTATCACGAAAATGCACGCGAAACCTTAAGTCGTTTTGCTGAGTGGAATTTACGGTTTGAGCAAAATGCAGATTTAATTATGCCGATCCACTCTTTGGCAGACATTAAAACTGCCAAGGCTCAGGGCAAGGTCGGTATCTTCTTTGGCGCGCAAAACTGTTCCTCTATTGATGATGAGATAGGTTTGATTGAAGTAATGCGCCAACAAGGTTTGCTGATTATGCAGTTGACTTATAACAACCAAAGCTTATTGGCGACGGGATGTTATGAGAAGAACGATACAGGCATCACGCGCTTTGGTAAACAGGCGATAGAAGAGATGAATCGCGTTGGAATGATTATTGATATGTCACACAGTGCCGAGCGTTCTACGTTGGAAGCGATTGAACTATCTTCTCGTCCAATTTGCATTAGTCATGCAAACCCTAGTTTTGCTTACGATGCTTTACGTAACAAGTCAGATACCGTGATTAAAGCATTAGCTGAAAATGGTGGTTTATTAGGTTTTAGTTTGTATCCCTTCCATTTACCAAATGGCAGCCAATGTACATTGCAACAATTTTGCCAAATGGTCGCCAAAACAGCGGATATGGTCGGGGTTGAACACTTAAGCATCGGCAGTGATTTATGTCTAAATCAACCACAAAGTGTATTGCAATGGATGCGTAATGGACGTTGGTCAAAAGACATGGATTACGGTGAAGGTTCTGCTGGTAATGCCGGGTGGCCTGATTCGTTACCTTGGTTCTGCGGTAGTGCTGGTATGGAAAATATTTATAACGGATTAATAAGTCATGGGTTCAAGGAATCTGAGGCTGGGTTAATACTTGGTGGTAATTGGTGCAACTTCTTAGAAAAAGGACTTACACCAATCTCACAACAAAGTACCCCACACATGGAGTCATCTTCTCAATATAAAATTATTGCTTAGGTGGTAAATAAAGTATGTATCAATGGTGATGAGCAATTGGGCATCTGGTGTATTTCAAAAGTGCCCCCTGAAGATAGTGACCAATTGTGTTTCTCCTTTGATGCATGCAGTGAAAGCAAATTTACAAATTAACTGTCCATACGCTTGTAAAAGCGATTTGAGTGAAGCTATTTATCGTAACTAATTAATAATTTTAACTCTCTATTCTAGATTTAGAACAAAGATTTAGAACAATTAGTGACTTTAATCGATAGTTTTGTTTTGTGCACAAATAGACGGCTTAATTAATAAATTAGCAAGACAAACTTTTTAGGAGTCAGATATGACTGATTTAACTAATAATATGAAAGTTACAGGTATCGATAATTCGCTTGTTGCAAGTAATAAATTAGCTGATGGAAAGCAACAATTAGATGCAAGTTCGAACAAAGATAATAGCTCGACGGCTGCCAAGTTAGCGTTAGGTAATCCTACTTTTTGGTACAGTGGCGGTTTTATTTGTTTGTTTGTATTACTGGCTTTATACGATGGCGAACTGTTGGCCAGTGTAGTCAACACGGGGTTTTCATGGGCAGTTAATGTATTTGGTCCTTATTGGCAAGTGTTGTTGTTACTGACTTTTTTAATTGGTCTTGCTTTAGCCGCTGGTAGAACCGGTAAAGTTATTTTGGGTGGTATTGATAAACCTGAAATGGACGGTTTCCGTTGGATGGCAATTATCTTTTGTACTTTGTTGGCCGGTGGTGGTGTTTTTTGGGCGGCTGCAGAGCCAATTGCTCATTTTGTTAGTCCTCCTCCTATCTATGGGGCGTCAGAAGATGTGCAACAAATGGCGTTTAATGCATTATCACAATCATTTATGCACTGGGGATTCCTTGCTTGGGCTATCGTCGGAAGTTTAACGTCTATTGTTGTGATGCACCTGCATTACAATAAAGGCTTACCATTAAAACCACGTATTCTACTATATCCTGTACTTGGTGATCGAGCACTGAAAGGCCATACCGGTGCATTGATTGATGCGTGCTGTATTGTCGCCGTTGCTGCCGGCACTATTGGGCCTATTGGCTTCCTAGGCTTACAAGTTAGCTATGCTTTAAACGTATTGTTTGAGATCCCTGATGGTTTTACAACTCAGCTTGTAATTATCATGTTTGCCATTGTTTTATATACGTTATCTGCATTAAGTGGTCTTAACCGTGGAATGCAAATGTTAAGCCGTTATAACGTGATCTTAGCTTCTGCGTTAATGATTTATATTTTAATTTTTGGTCCAACCAATTTTATCATCAATGGTTATATTCAAGGTGTTGGTGGTCTAGTTAATAACTTTATTCCGATGGCAACATTCCGTGGTGATGAAGGTTGGTTAAGCTGGTGGACTGTATTCTTTTGGGGATGGTTCCTGGGTTATGGCCCGATGATGGCGATATTCATTGCCCGTATTTCTCGCGGCAGAAGTATTCGTCAGCTAGTGTGCACAATCAGTATCATAGCACCGTTGGTGACATGTTTTTGGTTCACCGTAGTGGGTGGTTCAGGGTTAGCATTTGAAATAGCAGAACCTGGTAGTGTGAGTAAAGCATTTGAGGGCTTTAACTTACCGGGCGCTTTATTAGCTGTAACGACTCAACTACCGTTTCCGATGCTGATCTCGATTCTATTTTTGATATTAACTACTATTTTCATTGTCACCACCGGCGACTCGATGACCTATACCATCAGTGTTGTGATCAGTGGCGAAACTGAACCAAATGCAATGATCCGTATATTTTGGGGAGCAATGATGGGCTTGACTGCATTGATCTTAATATCTATCGGGTCAGGGGGAATATCTGCACTGCAGTCCTTCATCATTATAACTGCTGTGCCAGTGTCGATTATCTTATTACCATCTTTGTGGAATGCACCTCAAATTGCGATGAAAATGGCAAAAGAACAGGGTTTCTAAAGGTCGTAATAAAGAATTTAAGCAAGAAGGGCGCTAAAATCGCGCCCAAATATAAACCATTAACACTGAAAGGTGGTGAGCAGTATGGAAGCACATCGTTTAACAAATAATGACGTCAATATGCGTCGTCCAGAAGTTGTTATGGCACCACAAAGATTGGGTGCTATGCATTCCAATAGAATAAGCTTTGTTCGTACTTTAATTCGTAAAATGGCACAACAGAAATGGCAAGTCACTAAGGATCTCTGGCAACTATCGCCACAGGGTTTTGGGCATGTTATTTATAAACTTAAGACACCTAATCATGTTTATCATCTAGTCGTTTTTTGTAATGAAATAGAAGATGATGAACGTAATGATCGTGTTATCGCTGAAAAATGGGACGTTACCTTTGCGCTTGTTTATGGAGACGTATCAGAACAGTTATTAGCTCAGTTGCAAGCCAATGTACCTTTACAAGAAGCTGGTAGAAATCCAACTAATGTACTGGTATTAGCAAGAGCAAATAAAAGTGTGCGTGTGTTTGAACATATTGTTTCTCATTTAGCTCAGGGTAAGCAACCGACCTCCGATGAACTGGTTGATGTGGGGTATATTCTTCGTACTACGGCTGTTTACGGTAATGGTAAATTTGGTATTGCTGATTTTAAAATATTAGAGAACAACCCTGATTTTAAACAATCCTTTAGTGCTCAAATGTGCGCGGTATATTTGTTACGTGAATTCAGTTTAGATTGGATTGATTACCTAGCAAAGCAGAAGGGTGGTGAAAGAGCGTCTTCTTTAAGTAATGACCTAAAACGTTATCTTGGTGTGGGTAATGCGACTGGTTTAGGCATGGCACCTTATTTAATTAATCATCCCTGTATTGTTGACCAATGGATGTCTAATCGTGAAGCGGCATTAACATTGGTACTAGACTGTCCTGCGGATTCTGAAAAGCATCAATCATTGCTATTTTTACTTAATAAAGCGGTGTGTCATTTACAACAAGTGAATACGCAGAATCAAAATCAAGATCAGTTAAATCATTGTTCAGTTAATGAGTTACAGAGTTTTAACGGTCAATTAAAAGATTTAATTTCTGCCAGTAACACTTGGCGTGACTTGCTGAATGCAACTGAAGACTTAAGTGTAGAAACACAAGAAATCTTAATCTCTTGTTTAATGGAAATTTATCCAGAATTAGTTGATAACTTTCAAGATCAAGTTAATACACATGAAAGTTTAAACCTAGCAAAGGGTAAAAAAGTTAACGATTTATTATTGCTGTTAAATGAGAAATATCGCTGGGCTATTGAGACTGATTTTAGCAAATCAGAAAATAATTATTGGTTTTGGTATCGCTCACAGGATAAGGAAGAACCACGTTTAGGTATTCGCGGTGAAGAGATAGGTGAGGAGCGAGAATTACCGCTAGACATTGGTCGTCAGGTATATCGTTTATATTATGCTTTATTAGCTTGCTCTCCAGAAATGTCCTTGGCTGAGTTTCTATTACAAAAGCCACAATATAGAGCCATTGCACGTCGAGTATGGACATTAGGTAATAAAGTAATGGGCGATATTCAGATGAATGTGCTGCATAAACAATCGTTACCGATGCATTTATTACGCTGTAAGTTATCTTTTTTTGGGGCGACTAAATTTGATCCCCGTTCAGATCGTTGGGTAAGAGTTAGCTTCTTTCAAGGTGCACCTTTGTTGAATGAAATTCATGATGGAGAGTGGTTATTCCCAGTGTTACCTCAGCAAGCAGTCGTTGATAAAAGTACAGATGCGGCAGTAGATAAATCAATAATTGCAGTACAGGAGAGCAGTAAATGATTGTTACACACAATGAATTAATTACAGTGACGAATAAAGCTTTCCTGGGTATGCGACGTGTGTGTGGTGAAGCCGATTTGATTGCAAATATGGTGGCTGATCTACAAATGGTGGGTTTGCATGGGGTAAAGCATTTTAATAATGCTACTCAGTTCATCTCTTTAGAGAGAGATGAACCCGTTGATATTAAGGTCACTGATGGGCATTTAATAGCCGATCTGCATGGCAGTAGTGTCGCTTGCCATTTACCGGTGATTATTGATTATGCACTTGAACAAATGATTGCTAATAAGCATTTAAAACTGTCGTTAAAAAACTGCCACAATCGCTGGTTAGCCTATAGTGAATTATTGATGTTGGCCGGTAAAGGTATTGCTTGTAAAGCACAATGGGATAATGGAAGTAGCCCTAAACACACCCTATATATTTTGAACAGAGGTTGTGTGTTACCTGAGTTATTTTTAGCAGAAACGCTGCAACGAGAGGTTAATGGGTTAAACGATATGACCATTGAACTATCGGTTAATGATTTTGATATCGCCAATTTATCCTCGGGTTATAGCAAGCATATAGATGCTAAAAACCTCAGTGGAGTTCAAGATATTGCTTGGAATAAAGGGGTTTTTGTTGAAGATCACGAGTGGGAGCTATTAAAAAACACCGCTACTGCGATACTTGTTGAGAACAGCGAGCAATCGATCAGAGGAGCGGGGGAATAACATTTTTCCCGTCCCTTTTTGATTGTAAAGGTACGGGAAACAAAGGTTATAAGATGTAAAAAGAAAAGCTGTATAGGCTCAATGTTTATCAGCTATTTAATTAACGTCACTTCTTAATATACTTTTACTTAAAACTGCAGAAAAAAACCGACCTAAAACATAAATAATGTATAACCATTATTATACTGATCGCTATAACCATCGCCTATTTGAAATTAAATGACTTATTAAATTCACGGTTAATGTAAGATTAAATAAATAGTTTATATTCAACATTCTGAGACATTGCACTTATTGTGATAATCTAGGACGTGAGTTTATTATACAAATCTAGGGAATGTATAAATAAGTTTCTGCATAAGTATTAGATAATACGTTTCGAACATAAGTTGGACATTAAAATGAATGAACTAGATAAAATGCTGGCGGGTGAAGTTTATGATCCTAGTGATCATAAATTGTCACAAATTCGTGCCAATGTGAGGGAGGTTACCGCTAAATATAATGCGACTAATCGAGACCAAAAAGCAGAAAGAGAAAAACTGCTGAAAGGGTTATTTGGACGTACGGGTAAAAACATTGCTATAGAGCCACATTTTAATTGTGATTATGGTCAAAACATCAAAGTGGGTGAAAATTTTTATGCTAATTTTGCCTGTGTGATATTGGATTGTGCGGAAGTTATTATTGGTGACAATTGCATGCTTGGACCACAAGTCGGTATTTATACTGCTTGTCATCCTATTGACCCTATCGAGCGAGTAAGTGGAATCGAGTTTGCTAAGCCAATAAGAATTGGTGATAACTGCTGGATAGGCGGACACGCGACAATAAATCCAGGTGTAACATTAGGTCATAATGTAGTGGTTGCTTCAGGAGCTGTAGTAACAAAGTCTTTTCCTGACAATGTTGTGATTGGCGGTAATCCCGCTAAAGTAATCAAAACAATACCGTGAGTTTTACCCATTAGCAAAACAAGGTGTCGCTGAGTTGACACCTGATCGTTATTTTTTGAGATAGCTATTCTGATTGTTGACGTTGTTATTTTGAGTAGGTTATTTTGAGCAGGTATTCCGATTCAGACGCTGTTATTTTGCAGATTTAACGACCCTTGCTTTTTTCTCTGCTCGCTTAATATTAAATACGCCAATGATCCCCGTAAAAAACAGTAGAATCGCAACAGGTAAAAACAAAGAAGGTGATTTATGTTGTAGTGAAGTGAGCGTTTCTACCACGGTACAAAATAACCCTGTGATCACTAAAACCAAATAAAACAACTTCATATTATTATTCATATCAAAACCTTTGTTATGCTTTAAACATTCAATCTAATGCAAAACTCGTCTTTTAAAGCAGCTCGTTTTTTAGAGCAACTAATATTTTAAAACAGTGAGTTACAAGCATTATTTTTTGCAAAGGAGTGTACTAAAGAAAGTTATCATAGATCAATATATGAACCTGTAAAGAGATAGATATATGATATGTATTTGATTTAAATGAAGGTTGTAGAGTAATAGCTGAATAATGTGGTTCATTAATAGGCAAAATGCGTTTGAATTACATGCAGCTGTTTGGTCTATGCAATAAACATTTTCAAATTTTCATCTATTAACTTCATCTAGTTATGAGAGTGGGCATGAAAAATGAGGTGTTGGACTATTTTTATAGTGAGCATTTATAAAATAGTCCGTGAGATGGTTAACCCTTTCTATTCTTTTTTAGTTATTCTACGTTAGGCTTATGAATTTTCTGATTAAATTTATCATTGACTACCAACGCTAATAAGATAATGCCAGCACCTATGGATAATCTTAAAATATCAGCATCTCGGTTCCAAAATAACACATTGACAATAATGCCTGCTGGAATTAATAAATTATTAGCCACCGCTAATGTACCGATATTAACCATCGTTGCCCCTTTGTTCCAAGCAAAGTAACCTATTCCAGAAGCGACGATACCTAAGTAAAACAAAATTGACCATTGTAGGGTGGTTGTCGGTAATTTATCGGGATCGCCAAGTACTAAATAACAAGGGATCACGACGGTTAATGCGCCAATGAAAAACCATCCAAAGACTGTACGTTGTGGCAAATCTTCACGCTCTTTTGCAATAATACGTTTGTAGCCAACTTGCCCCGTTGCAAAACATAAATTGGCACCTTGCACTATTAATAACCCTTTCAAGAATCCTTGATCAATACCCTCATAACGAATAGCAATCGCGCCAATAACCGCTAATAATGCGCTAATAATAAAACCGACATTGAATCTTCGATCTAATAAGTCATTCAGCAGCGTAATATAAATTGGGGTCATTACGGTAAACAGTAAAACTTCCGGGACTGAAAGGTATAAAAAAGATTGATAATAGAAGCCATACATAATGCCGAGTTGGAATGCACCGCAGACCATCAATTGTAACGCGACTTTTATGCTGATTTGTTGTAGTTTTAAAAACGGTAAAAAGACTATTGTCGCTAACGCAACTCGCATTAGCACTGAAAACCATGCATCGACTTGTCCGGCTAGGTAAACGCCAATTAAACTAAAAGAAAAAGCCCATAAAAAGGTGACGGCAATAAGTATTGGCATGAATAACAATTCCATTTGAATATAATGTCGGCTAGTTTACTGATTTCTGTGATCAGGGTAAATCTGTTTATGTATATCGCTTTTATTGTGAAAATATATGGGTAAAAAAATTGAGTCAATTTAAACCAGCCAAAGGGCTTAGCAATCAGCATTTACAATCTATTTTGTCCAGCACTGGGCCGAGAAACCTATTAGAGAAACGACGTGCTTCTGTATTATTAAAAACGGCTGAACGACATGTGATCACAACACCTCAAGGTGTAAAACTACTGGGCTTTCTAACAAAAAGTCATACTAAGGTTTCTAGCAAAGGCCTCGCCATTATTTTACATGGGTGGGAAGGGTGCTCAGAGTCTTTATATGTACTCTCCAATGGTCAAAAATTATTAAATGATGGTTATGATGTTTTCCGTTTAAATTTTCGCGATCATGGCGGTACGCAGTCCCTCAATAAAGATTTGTTTAATTCAACACGTTTGCAAGAAGTAGTGGAAGCTGTTAAATATCTCTGCGAGCGATTTGGAGGGGGGCATAATGTTTTGTGTGGTTATTCGCTTGGCGGTAATTTTTGTTTACGCGTGGCTAATGTCGCTAAGGTTGAACATATTAATTTGCACCAAGCCATTGCCATTTGCCCATTATTACATCCTACAACAACGATGCAAAAGCTGAATACGGGTTTTCCTGTGTATGAGCAATATTTTGTAAAAAGATGGAAAAATTCATTATTCAAAAAATTACAACATCACGATCATTTTGATTACGGCGATAAGTTAAAAAAATTAAAAACATTGGATCAAATGAATGAGTTTTTTGTATTAGGTTATACGCCATTTAAAAGTCTTCAAGCATATTTCGATGCTTATTCAATATTGGGTGAGAGCCTTAGTCAATTGGCGATTGCGACAACCATTATTGCTGCGGCAGATGATCCTATGATCCCTGCTGAACAATTGGATGAATTATTTAGCTCGCCTTGGTTAACCATAGAGTTGCAAGAGAAAGGGGGGCATTGTGCTTTTATTAAGAATTGGCGACTAGAAAGTTGGGCAAGTGACCGAGTTTCTGAGCTTGTAAAACAACAACAAGAAGCGATTGAGTAATTGCTTGAGCTAAATAATCACCACCTTAATGAAGGTGATGATTCTGGGTATTGGCTAATTAATGCTTAAACGCTCGCTAATGCTTGTTCTACATCAGCAATGATATCAACAATGTTTTCAATCCCTACTGAAATACGGATTAATTCCTCACTCACACCTGCCGCTTTTAGCTCATTGGCATTAAGTTGACGGTGAGTGGTGGATGCAGGGTGACAAGCGAGGGATTTTGCATCGCCGATATTCACAAGACGTAAAATCATTTGTAGTGCATCAATAAATTTACCGCCAGCTTCAGCGCCACCTTTAATGCCAAAACTTAATACACCGGAAGCTTTACCGCCACAAATCTTTTGACAAGTTTGGTAATAAGCACTGCTTTCAAGTGCGGCGTAATTAACCCAAGCGACTTTTTCATGGTTACTTAAATAAGTGGCAAGTTTCTCTGCATTTTCACAATGTCTCTCCATACGTAAACACAGCGTTTCTAGCCCCTGCATAATTTGGAATGAGTTCATCGGTGAGATAGCAGCGCCTGTATTACGTAAAGGTACTACGCGGCAACGACCTATAAAAGCAGCTGGTCCAAAGGCTTCAGTGTAAACCACATCATGATAAGAAGGATCTGGCTCATTTAATACGGCAAAACGTTGTTTGTTAGCAACCCAGTCAAATTTGCCTGAATCGACGATTGCACCACCAATGGAGGTACCATGGCCGCCAATATATTTAGTCAGAGAATGCACTACAATATCAGCACCAAACTCAAAAGGGCGACAAAGCACTGGTGTTGCTACTGTATTATCAACAATTAATGGTAATCCATGGCGATGCGCTATATCGGCTAGCTGTTGCAAATCAACAATATTACCGGCCGGATTACCGATTGATTCACAGAAGATAGCTCGCGTATTTTCATCTATTGCATCTTCAAACCCTTGAAAGTCATCATAAGAAACCATTCTGGTTTCAATGCCTTGTTTAGGTAATGAATGAGCAAATAGATTGTAAGTCCCACCGTAAAGTTGACTGGTACTGATGATATTGGTGCCAACTTCACAGATACATTGAATAGCATAAGTAATGGCTGACATGCCGGATGCGACTGCTAGTGCCGCGATACCGCCTTCCATTGCAGCGACACGCTTTTCCAATACATCGGTCGTTGGGTTCATTATGCGCGTATAGATATTCCCAGGTACCTTTAAATCAAATAGATCAGCACCGTGTTGGGTATCATCAAAAGTATAAGAAGTGGTTTGATAGATAGGCACAGCTGCTGCTCTAGTGGTCGCTTCTGATTCATAACCATGGTGTAACGCAAGTGATTCTAATTTCATAAATACCCCAAATAATGATTAAAAACATTTCACTGCATATTGCAGAATATCGTACTCAATAAGTAATTTAACTCGTTGATTAACTAAAATTTTTATTGTTAAACTTTTTGTATCTGAATAGTGACGAGTACACCGGCTAACTTATATGAACAACAATAAATGCAATTTGAGTGAAACAGAGATAACATATTAATCGCTACTAGTGATGTTGCAATTAAAGGCAGTCGTTTCTGTAAGCTATAGCAAGTTTTGATCATTTAGCACCGAGGATAATTTTACGAATAGGCATTTTTCAACGAGAATTGTCTCTTATGGAAAGAAAGATCTAAGAACAACAGCCTTTAGAGATTGTGATTTAAAGGCGTGCTTGTTCTTTAATACTAAATTCTTAATTTTAAATAATGAAAGCATAATGAAAGCTAAATGAGTCATAGTAAACTGAAAATAATATATATGACCGGTAGTCAAAAATACTAAACTATTGTTATTTAGCTCATTAACATTTTAATTTAATCAAATTGTCTCCGGTGAACTAGCCTTTTATTACAGTGGATTATTACGCTTTTCTACTCCAAAACGATCAGCATTAACCCCTTTTTTCCAATAGCCCACGGCAAAGATATTTAAGCGATCAAAGCCTATCTCTTCTTGTAAAGCAGGTCGTAGCGCGCGGATACTTCTGGCTTCTAATCCTAGGAATACATGACTATCTTTTGCCATATTCTTAGCTGCCTCGAGTACCGTTTCTTCTAATGTCATTGTAGCTTCATCTTCAATAAACCAGTGTGTGTTACGCGAATCATCATAATCCATTTTTATAATGTCTTTACGATTAGGCACTGCGATAATGGCTTTAATATTGGCTTCTTTTTTGAATTTTGGAATATATCCATTTAATGCATTCATTGAGGTTAAGTCACCCACAAGTAGATAACTGTGGTGATCATAATTTGTTATCTTCATTGGACCTGGACCTGCAATACCAATGCTATCACCTATTTTCGCATTTTGAGCCCAGTCAGTCGCTGGACCTTGATGACGATTAATGACAAAGTCTAAAGATAGTTCATTTTTTTCTTGGTCAAATAGTCGAATCGTATATGAACGCATGACGACTTCACCTTCTTTTTCTATTACAACTTTGACATAGGAGCCTTCTTGGTCAATCGGAAAATCGTTAAGGCTATCACCTGTAACAACAATGCGACGTAAATGCGGTGAAAGGTCAATCACCTGTGAAACATGCGTTAATCGCTTATTCTTATTTGGTTTTTTAGGTTGCATAGGGTTTTCCTTGAATTAAGCTACTTTAGTTGATAAAGTCTACTATAATATATTTAAGTTGATAATGTCAACTAACTTTAAAGGTGCCCTCTATGAAAAATGACTTTAGTTCAGATGCTGTTTTCAATATCGTTCATTGCTATCGTCTAGCGATGCGTTCAGAACTGAAAGCTAATGAAATTGGGTTGAATTCGATGCATGTAAAATGTTTATCTTTTATTAAAAAAAATGAATCCTGTACCGCGCACGATATTGTGTGTTTTTTTGACAAAGATAAATCACAAATAGCGCGATTGATTAAAGAAATGATTGAGCATAAATGGATCACTAAAACAGCAAATCCCGAAGATAAACGTAGCTTGATCCTGTCACTGACAAAAGATGGAGAAGTGCTAGCTACGCAACTTTCTGAGGCACAAGCAAAAATCAAACAGCAGATGCTACAAGGGTTATCTCAGGAAGAACTGCGCGTGTTTAATAAAGTGAGTGAGACAATGACAAATAATTTGAAATTATTTAAGTGATGATAACGAGGAGCTCATTTAATAAAATAAGCTCCTCAATAAAACAAGATCTTAATTAAAAAGGTGCGATGAAATTCTTTTATAATTGACTTTCAACTTTCAATTCTTGCTGTTCAAGGAATAAACTAATTGAATAGGGAGTCTGCCAATTGATCAACGGTCATTTTTGCTTTTCTAATGGTGATCTCAATACATTCGTCACGACTACCTACTAAATCAGAGCGTATAAATTGATGCGTTTGTAATGTTTCATCTTCACCCTTAGTGATCGTCGCTGCTACTCGAAATTGTCCGCCCTCTGCTATGGGGGCAGGCGTAATAATAAAGCCATTATAGGTTACGCTTGCAGCCTCTTCGGCTGTTGTTGTTGCTTCTGAAGTGTTGCTTGAAAAAAGTGAAGTGATACTTGATAAAAATCCCATTATATATTTTCCTTAAATTCTTTCATGTTGCATCATTGCTTGTATTTATGTTTGAAATAATTGATAGATTAACTGAATAATCTTCATATATAGCAGTGTTCTACTCGTTTATTTGAAGTGCATTATTTATCAAAAAACTAAACACCTCTCTGTAATACTAACTCTATTAAGTGCGTGATTAAATATTGCGTCAAACATTTATTCTGCTTGCAAAATTGATAATCCAGAAGTGATGATCTTCAATGTTGAATTCGCTAACCAAGCTTGATCAGTTATTTAGTGGAATTGTCATAATACAATGTTGAATCCGCCATGCATTTTAACTTAAAGTGTTAAGACCATCGCCTGTAGTGATAAAGTATCAAAATAAGTAAGCGTTCCAATATTCTATTTCGAGAGCAAAAAAAAGCAACTCAAGGAGTTGCTTATATTCTGTTATACATGATAAGCACAACAATCAGTATATTGTGCTTATTTTACGCAATAAGCTTATGTTTAAAATAAACCGATAGCATTGGCAAATACTAATAAAATACCGATTGGTGCTACAAAACGTAGTAACAATAATACAATCGAGAAAGCTGTATCTGACATTTGGAACTCTTCTTTCAAAATTTCTGGCTTGATCACCCAGCCAGCAAAAATTGAGATAAAGATACCACCAAGCGGTAATAGAATATTCGCCGTGATGTAATCTAAGAACTCAAAAATGTCTCCGCCCATACCGAATGATAGTTTTGTCCATTCTGCGCCTGCAAATGAGTAAATAGTTAATAGACTTAAAAGCCAAACTGTTACACCAGCAATGATAGCCGCTTTAGTACGACTCATGTTTTGACGTTCAGCTAAGTAAGCAGTAGGGGATTCAAGTAAAGCTATTACAGAAGTAAAGGCTGCAAATACAATCATGATAAAGAATAGTGTGCCTACTAAATCACCAAATGGCATTGAACCAAACGCAAGTGGAAGCGATTGGAATAATAAACCAGGTCCTGCACTTGGCTCTAAACCATTAGCAAATACGATTGGGTAAATAGCTAAGCCTGCAATTAATGCAACAACCGTATCGGCAATCGCGATAGTAATAGATGTTTTTACAATTGATACACCTTTTGGCAGGTACGCACCATAAATCATCATAATACCCATTGCTAAGCTTAGAGTGAAAAAGGCGTGGCCTAATGCAACTAATGCACCTTCAATAGTAAGCTGAGAAAAGTCTATATGGAACATAAAGCTAAATGCAGATGCAAAATCACCGACGACAGCGGAGTAAAGCATAATGCCCACTAATAGTAGTAATAAAGATGGCATTAAGTAAGTAATGGCTGTTTCTAAACCATTTTTTACACCTTTTGAAATTACATAAACAGCGGCAATAAGTGTTAATGAAGACCAAACAAGCAGTTGTGAAACACTAGTAATTAAGTCAGTAAATAAAGCGCCAATTACGTCTGCATTAGTTGCAGGTACTGCAGCCGCAGAACTGAACTCGCCTGAGCCAGCAAAAAATACGTAAGCTGCTGCCCAACCTGCAATTACTGCGTAAAAACTAAGTATTAAGAAACCCGCTAATACACCTATAGTGCCAATGATTGACCAATGAGAGGAATGACCTGATTCGGTAGCAACATGCGCTATAGCATTCGCTGGTGTTGAACGACCACGTTTACCGATCACTACTTCAGCCATCATCACAGGTATACCGATTAAAAAGATACATAGAAGGTATACAAAAACGAATGCACCACCACCATTTTCACCCATGATGTAGGGGAATTTCCAAATATTACCAAGTCCAACTGCAGCACCGGTTGCAGCTAAAACGTACGCGTATCGACTTGACCATCGATTGGAGACATGTGTATCAGTGTTCATTTAAATCCTTGAGATGTAATTAAAATAGATATTTTTATAGCAGAAACGTATTAAAACATAATTTAAGCGAATAATTGCCTAAGAATAATAAAAGTTCGGGCTATAGGCTACATAAACCATCATAAAAATTAATTTATGTTATTGAAAGCATACTCAGCTCAATAAAATGGCACGCAACTCAGTGAAATGAGCAATACCTTAGCATTGCTGTGGTTTATAGAAATTGATATTGCACAGAATAATCGACTTTTAAGGTGTTGCAAACAATATTCTATATATCAGGTTTAAAGCTGACTCGAATCTTTTAAATCATAATTATTGGTGTTTTGTAAATAAAAAATAGTTTAATGATCATAGCTATAGCATGACACTGTATTTCCACTACCTTGCCAGTCATTGTGTACAGGAGTAAACTAAATGCTTTTTTAATCTTAATCTCTCAAGCTGTTCTTCTGTGTAAATTTAATAGATCAAATACGCCAAGATTTTAAATTAATACCTTAACAACAGAGGTTTCAATTAAAAGTTGTGACTAAAAGCTGTCATTTGATGAAGCATTACAGTTACTCGGCTCGTACACTGTTAAACATCAAAAAATAAATAGGAGTATTTAATGATCAAAATTGTAAAAACGAAAACGGCCAGTTTTGATATCGACCCTCAATGTGGTTTTACTCCTTTGTGTCCCGATGAGTTACCGATAGTTGAAGGGGATTTAATTGCACCAGAGTTAAATGCTCAAGCTAAGTTTGCTGACTATCGATTAGTCAGTAAAGATTGTCATCCTGCTCAGGCACCTTGGATAGCGGAATCTGCTGAGCAAGTGATGACGCCAGTGGAGGGGGATTACCCTAGTTTGGATATTAAATGGCCAGCGCATTGCGTGGTTGGCACAAAAGGAAATAGTTTAATACCTGGGTTACCTAATGAAACTGAGTACGATTTATTAGTTAAAAAAGGTGAGCAGCCTCTTAAACACCCCTATGGTGCTTGTTATCAAGACCTTGCTGAAACTGAAAGCACTGGTGCAATTGAATGGTTGCAACAACAAGGGGTTGAAGTGGTTATTGTTGGGGGGCTTGCGACTGATTATTGTGTTAAAACATCGGTGTTACAGTTATGTAGGGCTGGATTTAAAGTGATTGTTAATTTAGCGTCTTGCCGTGGGGTTGACCGTGAATCGACAAAAATAGCCTGTACAACAATGCAAATGGCAGGTGCAACACTGATTAATAATAGTCAGGAACTGGAGTTGTAATGAGTAATACAAAAATAGATCGTTGGTTGATTAATAGCTTAATGGATATTGATTTTTATAAAATAACCATGTTGCAGGCTTTTTATCATGCAGCGGAGTTCCGTCTAGTTAATGTGCAGTGGAAATTTGCATGTAGAAATAAGGAAGGCTTAGATTTAACGCCTTTGATTCCAGAAATTCAAAAGCAACTAGAGCATATTTGTACGCTATCTTTTACAGACGAAGAATTAGATTATCTAGCGAAGTTGTCTTTTATTAAACCTGATTATATTGAATTCTTACGTATTTTTAAATTAAATATGAAATTCATACACCTACATTCAGATGGGGAAAATATTAATTTACGTTTTGATGGTCCTTTATTACACGTCAGTTTATTTGAAATTTATGCTTTATCTATTATCAGTGAATTACACACTTATATTAATTGTGGCGGTTTCGACCTATTTATTGCTCGTGAAAAATTAGCTTCAAAAATTGCGCTGCTTAAAGCCGAAGGTGATTTAAGTAGTTTTAGTTTTATAGATTTTGGAACAAGGCGTCGTGCCAGTAAAGATTGGCAAGAAGAAGTATTAACAACCTTGAAAGCTGAATTACCAGATTCCTTTGTCGGAACAAGTAGTGTTCATTTTGCAAGGACGCTGGGTTTACCCGCACTCGGTACCATGGCTCACGAATGGTTTCAAAGCTGGCAAGCAGTAACCCGCTTGGCGGATGCGCAAACTGCGGCATTAGAAGGTTGGGTCAGAGAATATAGAGGACGACTTGGTACTGCATTAACAGATTGTTATTCAATGGATTCTTTTATTCGCGACTTTGACGATCCGTATTTTGGTAAATTGTATGATGGCCTTCGCCATGATAGTGGTTGTCCCTTTATATGGGGAGAAAAAGCCATTGCTTTGTACCAAAGCATGGACATTGACCCACTAAATAAAACACTGGTGTTTAGTGACTCTTTAGACTTTCCTCGTATGCTCGAAATATGGAAACGATTCAGAGGACGTATTAAAGTCACATTTGGTATTGGTACGAATTTAATGAACGATGTAGGCAACACACCATTAAGTATTGTGATTAAAATGATCACGGTTAATGGCAAACCGGTTGCTAAAATTTCAGATGAGCCTGGTAAAAGTATGTGTGAAGATCTCGGTTATTTGCAATATCTCGCCAGTCAATATGGTATCGACCCAAGTATTGTAAGAATATCTAAATAATTTTTGAGCGCTTAACGGAGTTAGGCGCTTTTTTTCCTGTTTCTCTTCACTTCAAGTCACTTTATTTCAGGATATTACAGTACATTGTATTTTCTATTGGTTGGTCTTCACGTTCAGTAACATTTTCTGCTATTCCTTAGTGAGTGTTAGCCATCTACTAGCAATTCCGCCAAATAGCGGATAAGTCCTGTTTATAATTGTGTTGTCCTTTTGTGTATTTTAATTCATTTCTTTTAATCCCCTACGTCATATTTTATGTTTTTGAAAAAAGTTCAATAAAAAAACAAAATATTAATGACAATAGTTATCATTTACATTACCATGCATGTAAATGATAACTATTCGCAAGTGCTTGTGATTTATCAATAATTTTATTAAGGATAAGTAATGCAAGGGATGGCAGTTTTATCATGTTGGGTATTAGGGGCATTGCAAGGTGCGATTTTAATACTGATCCCTAAAATGATGTTACAGGGTCAACTTACTGCGTTGCAATTAGCATTACCTTTATCTTTAGGTACCCTTATTTTCATGGCATTTTGCGGTCAATGGGGGCATTTGTTAGATAAGCGTTTTAGCGCGAAACAATCACTGTTGGTAGTTGTAAAATGGGTATTATTGGGTTTTATTATTTCTCAACTTAGCTTTATTTTATTATTACAATATAGCGAGCTTACAGGGACACTCTTATTATTTGCACTGTGTGTAAGTCGTGTCTTACACGGTATTTTCTGTAGCGCAATAATTCCTAGTGCCCAACTTAGTTTGTCACGTGGTGATATAAAAGGCGAACGCTTAGTTTGGTCTAGTATTGCAACTAATGTCGGAAGACTGACGGCACCGTTATTAACTTTTGTACCAATTAATAATGATTATTTTAGTTTATGGTTTATTTTAACGGTGACAGTCTTTGCTTTGCTCATTGCTTGTTTCAGTCATGATTCAAAACAACACCTCGATCCGGCATTTACAGCTATCAACCACGGTAAAGTAATTGCGCCGACGCCATTGTTTTCCTTTTTCAGCCCGCGTTTATTAGTGATTGTGTGTATCAGTGCACTCTTACTCTCTTTGTTTTCATCACAATTACAATTTAGCCTCGGTCCTTTATTATTAGCGCAATACAACAGCGCCACTTTAGCGACAGAGATGACCGCTCACCTGTTGTTTGCTGCCAGTGCCAGCGCACTGATTTCATTATTTATTGTGTATCGTCTTCTTAGCCGTTATCCGGCCATCTTCTTAATGACTATTTCTACCGCTTTGATTGTAGGTTGCTGCTTATTTGTGTTGCAACAACAACTTATGCTTGCGGTTATCTTGATCAGTGCTGCGTTATCGATGGCACCTGCTTGGTATACCGCGTTAGCGATGCATGCTAGTCAGTTTCATAAAGCGCGCACCTCAGCGGCGGTCTCCCAAGGACATACTTTGGGCAATGCTTTTGGTGGATTAGTAGGAGGGGCACTTTTATTATTTGGGGAACAATCCTTGTTAGTGAGTTTTATTTTGCTTACTAGTTGCATGTTAGCGACTTGGTTTGCCATTTACCTTCAAGCAAGCCGAAGCACTGAACGCACTGCTGTATTAGATAAACTCAGTTCAGGTTCTGTGTAATGGGAGGAAGCTAACGATATAAATACGAATTAGTCACTTGTTCAGACAAACAGTGTGTAGCTGCACTTTAAACACTAGATTAAAAAATTAACTCGAGGTCTCTGTAAAGCATGAAGCTGCTAATTATAGCGGTAAGGCTTCAACGTATTGAAAGCTGAGACAATATTAAATGTGAATATCTTATTTATATAAATGGAATTAACCATGAAACTAGCGCAATCAAAATCAAAATCAATTAAATTTATCTTAAATCCTATTGTTATCGCAATGTTAGGGATGCCGTTACTGGCTCAGGCTGAAGTCGATGATGAAGGTTATGCAATGGTTGTAACCGCGAACCGAAGTGCGCAAAGTATCAGTGATATTGCAGCAACGGTGTTGGTCATTGAAGAAGAGCAAATTGCCGAGCAAGCGCAATCAGGTGTTGATTTCAAAGCATTATTAGCCAACTTAATTCCAAGTTTGGATATGGGCAGTCAATCTCGAACCAATTCTGGCCAAAACATGCGAGGCAGAAAAACCTTAGTGATGATCGATGGTATCTCATTGAACTCTTCTCGTAGTATCAGTCGTCAATTTGATTCTATTAACCCATTTAATATTTCCCGTATTGAAGTGATCTCTGGTGCATCAGCTATGTATGGCGGAGGTAGTACTGGCGGTATCATTAATATTATTACCAAAAAAGGCAATAACGTATCGGGTAATAGTGAAACTTGGGTTGGTGCTAAATCAGGGTTTAATAATAGTGAAGATTTGCAATATCAAGTCGCTCAAGCTCTCTCAACAAGTACTGATACGCTGGATGCTCGTTTAGCAATTTCTTATGACCACTCTGATGCTATGTATGATGCAAACGGTGATATGGTGTTGCAAGATGTCACACAAACTAGCTCTCAGTATGTATCTCAAGTAGATATATTGGGTAGTGTAGGTTTCGATCTTACTGATACGCAACGTCTGGAATTAATGGCGCAGTATTATAATAGTGGCCAAGATAGTGATTATGGAGTGGATTACGGAACGAATTACGGTAATATTTCTGACCCAAGCCAAGAGATCAATATGGTCGATGGTTACCAACTTGATGACCAAGCACAAACTGATCGTTATTTAATCGCCGCTAACTACATTAATAGTGATTTTTATAATCAGACCATGAATTTACAATTGTTTTATCGCTCAGAATCATTACGTTTCAATCCATTTCCCGATTTTGCTAACTCTTCTTTAGGGGGATCTGAGCAAGATACTAAAGTGGTCGGTTCAAAATTGGTGTTTACTGCTAAACCTACTGACGCACTTAGCTTAGTGTACGGTATCGATGCTGAATACGAAAAGTTCTCTGCGACTCAAACTTATTATGATATCAGCACTGCATTAGCTTCTAGCGGTTTAATTAATAACCGTATTGGTGCGGCAGGGCGTTACCCTGATATCGCAACAACCTCTATTGCTGGATTTTTACAGGGTGATTATGACGTTAACTCTGCATTGAATGTGCACGCAGGCATTCGCTATCAATATACGAATGTTAAAGTAAGTGATTTTGTTGGCGCGGCTCAACAATATAAATTATTAACGGGCTCTTTATCCTCTGCAGAGGCAATAGGGGGGGGAACAAAAGCTTACGGTAATACCTTAGTTAATGCAGGGTTAGTTTATAAATTAACAAAGCAACAACAGTTATGGTTTAACTTCTCGCAAGGTTTTGAAGTACCTGACCCAGCTAAATATTATGGACAAGGTGTTTATAATGCAGACGGCACGGTAGCCAGCAGCGTTAACGTTTCTGAAAATCCATTAGAAGGAGTAAAGACAAATGCGCTTGAATTGGGATACCGTATTAATGACGAATTATTTTCTGCGCAGTTAGCTTCTTATTACTCTATTTCTGATAAAAAAGTTGATTACAATAAAGCGGATCAAACCGTTAATGTTGTTGATGATAAAGTACGTATTTATGGTTTAGAAGCACAACTAGACTTTTACTTAACAGAAGAAATTAGCACGGGGGGGAACTTTAATTACATTATTAGTGAAACTAAAGTGGATGGAGAGTGGCAAGATTTGTCAGTTGCCAGCGCTAGTCCTTCTAAGTTAACCGCTTATCTCAATTGGCATACTGAACAATTTGCTACTCGCCTTCAAACCACTCAAATGTTTGATTATAAAGATGCAAGTGGTGGCAAGCTTGAAGGGTATAACACGGTTGATTTATTATCTGGCATTAAATTACCAGTTGGTAAAGTCCAGTTTGGTATTACTAACTTATTCAATACAGAATACGATACGTTATGGTCTCAACGTGCCCAAGATACTTATAGTACTTTGATTGCGAATTCTGACTTGGTTAAGTTCCAGGGCCAAGGTCGTACCTATTCTATTAACTACAATGTGGCATTCTAACGTTGACTGCTCTATTAACTGTGAATAATTTATCTTGCCATTTAGGTGGCAAGATAATTTTAAATGATATTTCCTGCGAATTTCAACATGGCAAAGTAACCGCTTTAGTTGGCCCTAATGGGTCGGGTAAAAGTACCTTGTTAAAACTCATTGCTGGCTTAGAAACGAGCAGTGCTGGTGATATTACGTTATCTGGAAAGGGAGTCGCGCAATACTCCCGTGCAGATTTAGCGATCAGATTAGCGATGCTACCACAGCGACATGCCACTCCAGTGGGATTGACGGTGGCTGATCTCGTTGAATTTGGTCGTCACCCTCATCGCCGTTGGTTTGCGCCATTAACCAAAAAAGATAAACAAAAAATGCATTGGGCGATGCAAGAAGCTGGAGTGCTTGAATTTGCAAACCTCGCCATTGAAACATTGTCTGGTGGAGAAGCGCAGCGGTGTTGGTTGGCAATGGTATTAGCACAAGATACTGATATCGTTTTATTGGATGAACCGACTTCATGGTTGGATATTGGCCATCAAGTTGAGTTGTTACATATTGTGAAACGCTTAAACGAACAATATGGAAAAACTATCATTTGGGTATTACACGATCTTAACCATGCTCAAACATTTAGCCATCAAGCTATTATGTTAGAAAAAGGCAAGGTAGTGGCTGCAGGTGATGTTGACGTTGTGTTCACTGCTGAACGTATTTCTGAAGTTTATAATACTTCTGTTGCACGTGTAGAAGTGGAAGGGCAAACATTATTATGGCCAAGAACATCAGCGAAACCTGAATTAATCACAGCGGTAGACTCTGACCCTGCGAGGCAAGGCTAATGTTATCACGTTTTATGTTAGCCACTGTTTGTATACTAGGCGTATTGCCAAACTTAGCGTATAGCCAAATGGATCAAGCTGCTATTAATAAAAGCACCATTAATAAGGAGGTTATTAATAATGAAGTCATTAACAAGAACATTGGAAATAAAAGCCTCATAGATAGAGAAAGTGTCAATGAACTAAGCATTAATAAACAAAGTATTAACCAGCTTGAAGCTTCCATTGATATTTCAGATGACGCGGCCTTAGCACTGTCACTTCCTTTCATCTTAGTTGAACAGCCACGTGTTGTTGCATTAAATTGGACAGCTGCTGAAATGTTGTTGTCTTTGGGCATAAAACCCGTCGCAATGACGTCAAAAAATGGTTATCGGACTTGGCAATCTAATCATCCCGCTATTCCAGATAGTGTTAGAGAAGTCGGTAATCGCGCTTTTCCTAGTTTGCCAGTGATCTTACAACAGCAGCCGGACCTTATTATTGGCTATCCCTTTCGTCATGCTCGTTTAATTAATGAGTTAAAGATGATTGCCCCGACCTTGTTATTGCAACAATTTGCCCGCTTCAATCAGCCCAATTATCGATATATGCAACAAATGCGAGAAAACTACCTGCTATTAGCAGAGCGAGTGGGTAAACAAACCTTAGCTAAACAACAGTTAGCTGAAATGGATACGGAGTTAACGCGTCTACGTTTGCTGATCATTAAGGCGGGATTACACAATAAGAAAATAGCGTACGGAAAATTTGTTGGCATGGGTTATGGTTTACGTGTTTTCTCACAACGAAGTTTAGCGGCTTCTATCGCTAGCCATCTAGGACTTAATTATCAATGGGATATGACGTTACCGGGCAAGGATTTTACACATTTACAATTAGAACAAATTAAATTATTGCAAGATACGGCTTTGATTTTAGTTCAAGAACGAGCAGGTGTTGGTGAACGAATGATGCTTTCACCACTGTGGGCTGAACATGACTTTGTGAAGAATAAAGATATTTATACGGTGCCGTCATTGTGGAGTTTTGGGGGGCCTGTGTCTGTTATTCGTATGGCACGTGCTTTTACTAAAGCGCTATTGGAGCAACAACATGATCACTAATTTCTTAAGATTAGAGCAAGATCTTTTAAAAAAATCATTGCTTGTGTTGGTTAGTTTAATGGTTGTTGTTTTTGTTTGGGTTAGCTATCAACAAACAGTATTAACAAACACGTATCAAATCACTTACTTTTATCAATTATTGCTACCAACATTATTAATGGCGGTGTTATGTGGCGCATTACTTGCGCAATCAGGTGTAGTAGTACAAACCTCGTTAGGTAATGCTTTTGCTTCACCTTCCACTATTGGCATTAGCGCAGGGGCGTTGTTGGGTGCGATGGTGATCAATTTAGTGATTGATGAACCTACTATTTGGCAAGTGTGGATTGCAGCTTTTGTCTTTGCATTAGTGATTGCAATGTTGATTTTATTGTTATCACAGGTAATTGGTGGCGGTAAATTACAGCTTATTTTGATTGGTATGGCGATGAGTTTGGCCGTTGGCGCGTTGTCTTCTGCGATTATGATCTATGCAGAGCAGCGTATGGATGGTTTGTTTTTATGGGGCAGTGGCAATATTGGACAAAGTGATGACCAATTAGTGTTCACTATTTTATTACCCGCGTTATTGTTATTAGCGTTACCTATATTGTGCCATCGTCAGCTTGATATGCTCAGTTTAGGTGATGATACGGCTAATGTGGTGGGTTTATCTGTACGTCGTTGGCGCGCCATTTTATTGTTTATCGCCGTGTTACAAGCTTCTTTAGTGACTGCAATGGTTGGTGTTTTAGGCTTTGTTGGGCTGATGGCGCCTCATATTGCTCGCATGTTGGGGTTTAACAAAACACGCCAACAGTTGATTTGTGCCAGTCTGTTTGGCGCATTACTCGTTGTCATCGCAGAACTCTTTTCTCGATCATTACCAGTGTCTGGTTTTCGCTTACCTACCGGCGTTTTAACCGTATTGCTGGGTATTCCTTTTTTCTTGTATTTATTAAGTCGTAAAAAAGGAGCGATGGCGATGCAAGAAAGTGGTTTTGGTTTAGCGGCATTAATTAAATTACCAAAGTCGATAGCCCTTGTGCTGTCGGCTTGTTTTCTGGTGGTCACGGCAATGGTATTTTGGCCTGATGCATTAGGTTTCCAATTTAATGCATGGCGAATGGCTGTTGCAGTGATGGCTGGTATGGGACTTGGTATGGCAGGGTGTGCGTTACAAGCCCTGTTTAGAAATCCGATGGCAAGCCCAGACATCTCTGGTGCAACCTCTGCATCCGTTTTATTTATTATCGGAGCCTTACAAATTTGGCCTGACGCTTCTAGAGTTGACCTGTTTTTCTGGGCTTTAGTGGGGGCGGCTATTGTTGTCTGTATTTTGTTTATTGCAATGCGATATCAATTACGGGTATCGCAACTCGCTTTACTAGGAATCGCTATTTCAGCTTGGTGCGGCACTATTGCTTCGATGGTCCTGACCTTTGGTGCTGGTGCGGCTTCCGTCACTGTATTATGGCTAACGGGTACAACCTATGGTGCTGATGCGCAAATTGGCTGGTTATTACTGGCGGTCACCTTACCCTGCTGTTTCGCTTTATTAATGTTATCGCGACATCTTGACCTTTTTACTCTTGGAGAAGATTGGGGGGCGCGACTTGGGCAGCCGTTAATGAAGTTACGTCTATTTATCATATTGCTGGTGGTGTTATTAACCGCTGCTGCGGTGGCTGCGGTAGGTGCGATCGCTTTTGTTGGATTGTTATCGCCACATATTTTACGTTTGCTCGGACAAACGCGTCATTGGGTATTGCTGTTAGGTAGTGCGCTAGTGGGTGCATGGTTATTATTATTAGCTGACGGTTTAGGCAGAACCTTGATTGCTCCTTTTGAAATAGCCAGCGGCATATTGGTGTCAATCATCGGTGGTTTATATTTTATTTGTTTAATTTTATTAGGTTATAGAAGGAAGTAAGGATGTCAGTATTAGATCTTATTTATCAGCGCAGTTCGTGCCATGTCCATGAAATGGAACATCCCGCTCCGGATCACATTAAGTTAAAGCGAATTTTCCAATCGGTAATGAGTGCACCTGACCATGGCAATATTAAACCTTGGCATTTAGTGGTGGTTGATACTGAACAAGTGGGGGAAATGTGTGAATTGATGTGTCAAGCATGGCTTGAACATGCTGAGCATATAGAACCTGCACGTATTCGCCGTTTAACGAGTTATTTGAAAGACGCGCCGATGGTGGTGCTCGTTTCTGCTGATATTGTTGAGCCACATGCAGTGTCAAGACGTGACCAAGTATTAGCCGCCGCCGCCGCTTGTCAAAATATTCTCTTAGCTGCAGAGCAAGAAGAAGTAGCAGCCATTTGGTATAGTACTGATGCGGCAGAGTTACCTGCCGTGCATCGACTGTTTGGATTGACTTTACAACAAGAACCCGTTGCTTTTATTATGCTTGGCACTAAAAAACAACAACGTATAAAAAAGCGCAGTGATGTTGCTTCGCATTGTTTCAAGTGGCAGGGGGATAATCAATTAAGTCCTTTATTTGATGCAACGGCGATGACCTTCAGTGAAGCAGAATAAACGTGCTAAATATTCAGTATTAAATCTTCAACACCTAACATTTAAAAGTGTGTTCTAAACTATAAACAAGGCAGTTGATCAGAAAAAGCGCAATACAAGTTATACCAATCTGGATAAATAAATGACTAGATAATTACTTAGATTGGTACTAGTTAGTTTATCAAAAATTGAGCTTGTATGAACTGGATAAAAAAAAGCCAATACACTGTATTGGCTTTTTATGTTGGGCGTTATTTATTGGAGAGGCGGTTTAAAGGTTATTCGATGCTATTCGGATCTTTTAAGCATTAATTAACTGTTAGCGATTTAGTTTTAATCTAACCTTGTCTCACAAACTATCAACAGTAACTGAGTTTCTAAGATGTACTAAGTACATTAATTTTAATTGAAGCGACGTAATTTTGATAACACATCAATTAATAAAGTAATATCAAATTCATTTTCATTACCCGCTTTACCAACACCTTCACCTTGCCAGTCAATACTATCAATATCGCCATTTCCTGAGAATTGCGTGATTTTATCTGTTTCATAAATAATATAATTATCTATATCGCCAGATAATACATACTGCCGTACATTGTTATCTAATAAATGTTGGCCACTACTGTAAGAATTTGCAGGATTTTTCACTGCAAAAATATCTTGCATTAACGTCGGTATAATATCCACATGGCTTGTCATTCTATAAATGTTTTTAGGTGTTTTATCAGGCCAAATAATGACTAATGGTACATGTGAACCATTAATTAACTCATCATTTGTATTTTGACCTTTAAATGATTGTCCGTGAGTCCCAGTGATAACAATAATAGTATTTTGGTATTGTTTTTGTTCTTTTAAAGTTTCTATTAAACGTTGTATCTGGTTATCGATGGTCGCAACCTGAGACTGATATAGAGACAAGTTTTCACTTTGTTCGGGAATTGTTCTATGCGTAGCTTGAGAAAATAAATGGTCATTTTTTTGCTCTAAGTACACATAGCTAAACCAAGGTTTATCTGCCTGTTGAGTTGCGGCCCATTTTACCCATTGCTGAACTACTTGAATGTTATTTTCTGCTTTTGAGTAATAGACATCAGGTGTTGTTTTCAATTGACTAAAACTGCTTTGCAAAAACTCAGGGTGCACAAATCCAATACTTGAAAATAGTCCAATAGGGCGTTGTTGCGCCACCACTTCATTCATGAAAATAGGAGCGATATGGTTTTCAGTTACAGCATTCCAATAACTATTGGGTAGCCCATAAAACAAACTGAATACACCTTGTCGGCTATTATTAGCACCACTGAAATGATTTTTAAAATTCATTCCTTGCTCGCTTAAAGCTTCTAAATTAGGCATGTTATTAAGGTTTAACATGTCAGCACGCAAAGACTCTACATTAATGATCAACACGTTATTGTTGGCATTTATTGTTGGTTTTTGTGCATAGCTTAACGGCGTGAGTGGATAATTAAGTTGTTGTTGATTGGTTCCTGCTTGACCCAGACTATTTTTTTGTAATTTGTCTTCATTTAACCAACCCTGTTTAGTCAAAAAAGTGCGTGCAGTCATCGGGTAGGATAACGGATAAAGTGACTTTTGATGGGTGATTGGTCGGTATTGCGTGGCATCAGCCCAAATAAAAACAAGATGTGTGAGCACAAAAGCCGCGAATAAAAACAGGGCGATAGGCTTGCCGATGTGTTTAGACTGAATTTTTCGTACTTTTTTCCATAATAAAAAGGAAAAAAGCAGTTCCAATGAGAATGTGATTGGTATTGAAATATAGTGAAGGTTGATTGAATAAATCGCTTCAACTTGTTCCGGTTTTTGTAAAAATTGCCAAATAAGTGGATTTAGATGGAAATCATAAAGCCGAAAAATTTGGGTGTCAATAATCAAAAAAGTGATCGCAGTGGTTGCGATCACAATAGAAATTATTCGATAGGTCAAATTATGGGAAATTAAAAAAGCTAACGGAAATAACAGAATGCCGAAGACCATCGCCCCAAGGAAACTGAAATGGCCAACTAAGCTTAAGAATTGATAAAAAATGCCTAAGCTTGAATCAGCTAACCCTGAATAGGCGATATAACGCAGGCTAATTAAAGAGATGGCAACAATATTGAAAAATGTAAACCAGTGAGCCCAAGCTACTTGCTTGGCTACGTTATCGTGGAATTTATGACCCGTTTCTACCATTGTTATTATTTATCTTTCAAATTAATAGAAGCACTTAATGCTTTTACAAATTTGTCGCTAATGGCTTTACGTTGAGATGTTGGTACTTGGCTATTAATAACATGTGTAATGCTATTTCCGAGAATCATTAGACTCAAATCAACGGACACATCATTGTCGTGTAAAACCTCCATTACCTGGTCAAGAATAGTTTCGATTTTTTGGCTAGAGTATTTCGATTGAATTGGCATAATAAACTTCTAATTAAGGGATAATAATTGCGATATGATACCGCACTCATATTATTATACCAATCACTTAAAGACTGGAATTTTAAAGTTGATCGGATAATTAACCAAACATAATATCCTCTTTAGCGTATCTGTCTGTTAATTATGAAAGTGAATCCGAACCTAGATTCGCACAATAAGCTTCGATTTGCTGTTTTAAGATCCGCCGTGGTGTGTATAATTTACCAATTAAGTTCACTTGCTTCAATAAGGTCTCTCTATCTATGAACGTTTCTGCTACTAACATCATTTTACATTCGCTTAGTTACAATAGCGAAGGGGTTTTAAATTGTAAAATGCGCGAAGGTGAATTACCTATTTCCCCTTCTATTGAGCAACTGGTGATGGACTTACATCGTGGTTATCAAAGTAAATCTAATAAAGCATTTGCTTATTTCGCTGCTGAAGCTGACAAGCCACAAGTATTTCATCGCGCCTTGAAAGAAGAGTTATCGGGTGAATTAGACTTTGTTAGCTTTTCACAACAAGCAGCAACGTGTTTGGTTAATGAATTAAAAGAGCATGACTTTGCAGAAGAGGGTGTGTTGTTGATTACTAAGTATAGTTGGACAACTAGTGACTATTTATTGGTGGCGTTATTACAAAATAACCAATCGATTAGCGTCAACGAAAACTTAGAACTACAAGTTAGTCAGCATATTGAAACGAGTAAAATTCAACTTGTGGCCAGAATTGACCTCACTTTATTAGCTCGCGATCCAGAAGCTAATCGTTACATATCATTTATTAAAGGACGAGTGGGTAGAAAAGTATCCGATTTCTTTTTAGACTTTATGGGCGCAAAAGAAGGATTTGATGCAAAAGCACAAAACCAAGGTTTGTTAAAAGCGGTCGATGAGTTTTGTGAAAAACAAGCTTTACCTACAGAACAAAAACAAACAGTACGTGAAGTCACTTCAAATTATTGTAAAGAGCAATTAAAAGAAGGCGAAGATATTGACCTATCGAGTTTATCCGAAGAGTTTAAAAGCGCTTCTAGCCTTGAAGGTAGTTTTTATGATTTTGTCACTGAGGATTATCAACTAGAAGAGAACTTTCCTGCTGACCGAACATTAATGAGAAAGCTAACCAAGTACACTGGCCAAGGCGGCGGTATGAACATCAGCTTCGACCAAAAACATTTAGGTACTTCAATCAGCTATGATGAAGCTTCAGATACATTGACTATCCAAGGTATTCCACCAAATCTTCGTGAACAACTTAAACGCGATGCGTTAATCGAGACTGATAGTAAAACTGAGTCTGCACAAACATCTGACGATGGCAAAGCGCCTTTTTAAGGTTGACTGTTAATTTAAAAAAGTGATTAAAGCATGAAATTATTTGTACGAGATTTAACGGTCATCGATTCTACCTATCTAGATCACAGACGTGGTTTTGTTGGCGAAAGCTATCAAGTAGACGTCGTTCTAGATGGACAATTAAACGAACAATCTATGTTATTAGATTTTTCACTAGTTAAAAAACAAATCAAAGCAATTATTGACGCGGAAGTAGATCATAAGTTACTGGTGCCACAGTCTGCTGATTATTGTTCTGTATCGATTCAAGCTGATCGCACTCAAGTAGATTATATACTTGAAGATCATAGTGTTATTCAGCTAAAAAGCCCGCACCAAGCTTATTGCTTGTTAGATGCTGAAAGCATAACCATTCCGTTATTAGAGGCATATTTAGAGCAAGTATTATTAGTTAAGTTACCTAAAAATATAACCGGATTATCCATTACGTTACGTTCAGAAGTAATTTCAACACCTTATTATCATTATACGCATGGATTAAAAAAGCACGATGGTAATTGCCAACGTATTGCCCATGGGCATCGTTCAAAAATTGATATTTATATTAATGGTCAATATAGTGAACTATGGGTTAAAAAATGGGCCCAACGTTGGTCTGATATTTATTTAGCAAGCGACGAAGATTTATTAGACTCTACGTTACTATCTTTTACGCCTTCAGAGTCAACGGTGCCAATGCATTGTTCTGCTTATCATTCTGCACAGGGGTATTTTGAGTTGTTGATGCCAGCAAGTCGCTGTGAAGTACTCAATAATGACACAACGGTTGAAGAGTTAGCCCGCTTTATATGCGAAACTATCAAACAAGAAGAAGGGCAAAACAATGTCATTGTTTATGCCTATGAAGGGATCGGTAAAGGTGCGATTGCCGAGTTGTAATCGTTTACCTGTTTAATTGTATGGTACGGCAAACATTTAACTGTCGTTAAGAAATTAATTCAATACTCGCTTTAAGGATTTAAGATGGCCGAAGAAACTATATTTAGAAAAATTATCGATAAAGATATTCCGTCTGATACGTTATATCAAGATCAATATGTGACTGCGTTTCGCGATATTTCTCCACAGGCTCCTATACATATTTTGATAATTCCTAATAAATTGATCGCAACTGCAAATGATATCGAAATAGAAGATGAGTTTCTTATTGGTAAAATGTATACCGTTGCAAAACAATTGGCGAAGCAAGAGGGTATTGCTGAATCGGGTTATCGTTTAATTATGAATTGTAATGCTGATGGTGGACAGGAAGTGTACCATATTCACTTACACTTGTTAGGTGGCAAAGCTCTGGGAAAATTGGTGAGCTAAATAGATTAGCTTACTCTTAGCTTTTTGTACTCGCTTTTAATGGGGAGCATAGAAGCCAAAGCAGCTCATTATACTGTTACAGATAGATAATCTAATTACATTACTGTAAATAGATAATTTTTTATGTCATGGTTAACAAATATTTACAGTTATCTTCAATCATTCTTTTTAGGTGGAATTTACGATGAAAAAACAATCTAGTTTTTGGTTAGCAATAATGGCAAGTTTGATTTTATCAGCTTGTTCAACATCGGTTGAGCGCTTAGATGCACAACAACAAATTGATTTAAGTGGTGCATGGAATGATACTGATTCACAGTTAGTTGCACGTGAAATGATCGAAGACTCTTTATCCCGCGCTTGGATTTCTAAATTTGTTAAGAGTGAAGGTAAAGATCCTGCGGTGATCGTCGGGCGTGTAAAAAACTTAAGTCATGAGCATATCAACACTAATACGTTTATTGCGAACATGGAGCGTGAGTTAATCAATTCAGGTGAAGTACAATTTGTAGCAAGTTCTGCTAATCGTCAAGAAATTCGTGATGAACGAGCGGATCAAGACTTAAATGCTTCTGAAGCAACACGTAAAGAAATGGGCCAAGAATATGGTGCTGACTTTATGATGCAAGGTCAAATCAATACGATTATCGATGTTGATGGCAGTACTCAAGTTCGTTTCTATCAAGTTAATCTAGAGTTGATCAGCATTAAAGATAATCGTAAAGTGTGGATTGGTGAGAAGAAAATCAAAAAGCTGATTAAAAACAGCAAACTACGCGGTTAAGCATATTCAATCGACATTCATATACCCGTTACATATTCAACTTTTTAGCTAGGAACTGTGCATATTTAGCTTTGTTCATTTCAGAGTTTGAATCTTGCTCATTTTATAGTTTGAATATAGCGGGTATATCTAATTAAGCTCTGCTTAGCGCTTATTTAATTTGAAAGTGGTCTCTTTATGCACAAAATAATGTTTGTTCTTTTATGCTTATTATCGGGCTGCGCAGCTCAACATAACAATATTAAACTGGCTAACCAACTTCAACAAGAACCCCCAGAAAAGATCCTCTCGATACTTAGTGAGACAGAGCCTGATCAATCAGATTTTGCTCAGTACTATTTGAATCTAGGTTATTTACAGCTACTTTCCGGTGAGTTTGAACTATCAATCGATTCTTTATTAAAAGCAAAAAATGAAATGCTTTCATTGCAAGCAACCTCTATTTCGGAGAATGTTGCTGCGGGCACTGTTAATGAAACGTTCAGGCGTTACAGCGGTTATCCTACTGATCGTGTAATGGTGCATAACATGTTGGCATTGGGTTACTTATTTAACAACAGCATCGATGATGCACGTGTTGAAATGTTACAAGCAGATGTAGCAATGAAAAAGCTGGCTGAAAATGATCAATTGAATGGTCAATTAGCCAGTACTCATTTGTTGTCTGCAATTATCTATGAGTTGTTGGATGAACGTTCTAATGCATTTATTAGTTACCAATTAGCAGAAAAAATACTCAAGGAACGTAACATAAGCTTACCTAAAGGATTGAAATTAGGCCTATTGCGCATGAGTGATAAAATGGGCAATGACACTCAATACCAATATTACAGTCAACAATATCCAGCACTGAGTAAACAAAAACAAATAAAGCAGAAAAAGCACCAAGTCTTCGGTCTTTATTTTGACGGGGTAGTTTCAAATAAGGTGCAACAAAGTCTCGCGGTTCCTAGTTTTAATGGGAAGCAAATTGTCAGAGTTTCAATGCCAACTTACGCAAGTATTCAGCGCAGAACTCAGCACAACCAAATTAATGATGATAAGCAGCAAATCAACAGTGAAGTAGTAGAAAATGTAGATAAGCTAGTACGAGAAGATTTAGATAAAGAATATCCCTCCATTTTATTGTTAACCACGACGCGTGCTATTTCTAAATATCAATTGGTTAAGGAAGCACAGGATAAAGATCCAATCTTGGGGCTATTAGCAAACTTAGCGACGATATTTAGTGAGGTAGCGGATTTGAGAAGTTGGAATATGTTACCTGCAACCATACAGTTTAGTTATCTAGAAACAGATGCTGATAATATTGTTGTATCAACCAATCATCAAGGGGATAGTGTAGTGGAATTAGCTGCTCCAAATCAGCATGTCATTTTAAGTACAGGATTATCCGATAAAGTGTTCCATTATGAGCAATGATTAAAATACATAATAAAGAATACATTGCAGCTCGTAGAATAGAATCAAATTTTTATTCATACGTTTTTACCGATTAAATTTTATGGAGTTTTTATGAACAAAATAACCTTCTCGTTACCTATTTTATTATCAATATTGTTAATTTCTGCTTGTTCATCATCGAGTGATATTGAACAAGATAAAAAGCAACGACCGGATTGGATTGACCATGCCCAAACAACTTATCCTAGTAATGTCTATTTAACGGCTGTGGGACAGGCATCGAGTAGAACACTTGCAGGTAAAAATGCGGTTGCTAATTTAGTTGAAATATTTTCCGTTAATGTTAAAGCTGAAACACATACATTGACCGAGGCAATCAAAAATGAAAGCGCTTTAGGGGTCACCATGGAGAGTTCGAGCAGCTTACAACGTAATATTGCGACGAAGACGAATCAAGCCATTGCAGGCGTTGAAATAAAAGAGACTTGGTTGAGCCAAAGTGGTGAATATTATGCGTTAGCTGTGCTACATAAAATTAGTGCCGCGCAAAACCTGACAGAAACAATTATGGAAGCGGATCAAGAGGCTCTCAAGCTGATAGAGTATAGTCAAAACACCGCACCTAATTCTATTTTAGCTGTTAACGCATTACGTAATGCGAGAGATCTGCAAGTTTCTCGAAAAATGGCTGATTTACAGTTAGCCTATATTAGAGGACGCGGCATTCCTAATGAAGTTTCTAGTCAAGACATTGAACAATTAATACGTAATAACTTAGCTTCTTTAGAAGTTAGTGTTGCCGAAGATAGCGAGACAGATATCAGTTTATTACAAGCAGGACTATCAACATTGGGTGTGAAAGTTGTTGATACGTCCGCTTTACAATTATCAAGCTCGATTGATGTCACTAAACCAACACGTCTTGAACAGTGGTACTGGCTACGTGGCAGTTATGAACTGAGTTTTTCAGAAAATGGTAAAGTGATGAGTCGTAAACGTTGGCCGATTAAAGTGTCTGCGCAGCAACCAGAGTTATTGCAGTTGCGTTTAAGAGATAAGTTAAACGAGAATATTAATACTTACCTTCAGCAATTGCTGAGTGATTCTCCAACACTTTAACTTTATTGTATAACTCAAGTAAAAGAGGCACCTCAATGTTATGTTGTTGTGCCTTTTTTATTAAATAACCATTAATAAATTCGATTTCAGTGGGGCGATGATAAAAAATATCTCGATTCATTGATGAAAAGTTTTTTGCTGTAGCTAGGATCACTTGATCTATATTTTGCTGTAAAGCGAGTAATTCAAAATCAATATGCTCTACTTCTGCAATGGCAAAGATTTCTGAAATTAAAGGTTGAATAACGACAGCATATTCAGGTGATTGCAATTGTCCATTTTGTATTTGGTGAATTGCCGTGAGGGGGTTAATAACAGCATTGATGACCAGCTTTAGCCAACATTTTTTTACAATGTCTTCACTCCAATATACTTCTGGCATTGCCTGTTGCAGTGGCTCAATAACGGGCTTTAAAAAATGATGTAATTGTGTTGCTGATTCTTTATCTTCCTCTGTCAGTTCCTCCATTTCAGCTGAATCTATAAAAGCGCCTAGGTAAGTAGGGCCCATACCAGTGTGCATAACATCCAATGGCGCATTAACTAAACTTGCATTTGCTGTAGTCGCACAAATGATTGGATTGTCGGGGAAGTGTTTCCGTACTTGTTCTGCACAACCGTAGCCATTATGCATTAGAATAAGTTTTTGTTTTATATCTATATATTGTTGCTGTGCTAATAAAGCAGAGACAACGTGCTGTGCTTTGACACAAACCAGAATAGTACTGTTTTTTTGCTCTGTGCTTGTATTTAATACCTTTTGGCTTACAGAAATAGTGAGTAAACTTTGCTGACCAGATAAATTGGTAAACTGTAAGATAGATTTGGTGGTTTTTGACCTACATACAAGGTGACAAACACTGCCTGACTGTTGTAATTTTGCCAGCCATAAACAGCCAATTGCACCTGCACCAATAATTTGAATCATACTTGTCCCTTACCTCTATCATGTCATTATTTTATGCTTACTTTATCTTATTATACCCGTTACTAATCAGCCTTGTACAAAACTCAATAGTTGATTAAAAATTGATTCAGAGAGTACCTTTAAGTCTAAGAGATGATATCAACCTAAGAGATACCTAACAAAGTCCAGTAGGGAGATAGATGCTAGCGAGGTTTTCTGGTAAATTTACTGTTAATTATTTTAATTGTTTATTAAGGAACAAAAATGCCTTCATTTGATATCGTTTCAGAAGTTGATTTAGTGGAAGTTAAAAATGCCGTCGATAATACCAGTCGCGAACTCGGTACTCGTTTCGATTTTCGTGGTGTAAAAGCGTCTATAACGCTAAATAAAGAAGTTGTGAAATTAGAAGCCGAAGCGGAAATGCAAATTAATTCATTACGCGACATATTACGCGCTAATTTAGTTAAGCGTAATGTAGACACGCGTGCTATGGATCCTGAAAAATGTGACCAATCGGGTAAATTTTGGTCTCAAACGGTTAAGTTTAAAGTAGGGGTTGACCAACCTACTGCAAAGAAACTAGTTAAATTAATTAAAGACAGTAAAATTAAAGTTCAAGTCTCTATCCAAGGTGAACAACTTCGTGTTACGGGTAAAAAACGTGATGATTTGCAACAAGCAATGCGTTTGGTAAAAGAGTGTGACCTAGGAATGGGCTTTCAATTTAATAACTTTAAAGACTAACTTTTATTGATTAAGCAGTAAATTAAGCAATTTAATTGTGTTTAGTTTACTGCTTTGAACTTATACCCTCTTACTCTTATGCTTTGCAATTTGATCCTCTGCCTTTATTTCTTAAGTGCAAGTCGATGAAAAGTTAAGTATGAATGGGCAACTAGGCTAAACATTCATACTAGCTACTCATACTAAACATTCATCATTACTAACTTATTAAGAATAAATCATTAACCGTCTCTTTTACAGATAGAGAATAGATTAACTCTCAGCAATATGCATTTCAATCAACTGTTCGAATTCCCTGTGCATTTCATCATGATCGCCTAAATTAAGCTCAATCAATCGCTTTAAATGTGACATTGTTTCTAACTCAATTTTAGTAAAGTGAATACCTAATAGTTGATCTTGTTGATGACTTACTGTGCCGTTTAGCAGCAGTTGTACGTCAGATCCTTGAAGCGTCAGACTAACCTGAACCTGTTGTTGATTTACATCGGGTGAAAGGGCAGTAACAGCCACTAATGCACCATTAAGTGAGATATCTACCAGTGAAGCATCAAAGTCATGTGTAGCAATCTTTTGATCAAAAATGAGTGAGCAATGACATTGGAAGTTTATACGCGAAAATTTACGACGTTCAGACATGATTATTCCTTTAGTGGATACTTACCGTGTGTTTATATTACAAATATATTGTTTATATATGGTAGGCAACTCTTGCTGAATTAGCGATTCACCTTGAATAGAATATTGCTTTAAGGTGTTGGAAATAAGATCTAAATCCAGTTGTGATAAAAAATCATCAGCCAATGGAAAGTAACTGATATGCCAAGGCTCTTGTGCAACACCTCCTTGGTCATACTGATAAGGCCGATAAAAACCAAATTGTTCAATATTATTACCCAGCCATGCGGTTAGCTCTGAGAAGTAACCACCGTTTAAATATTCACTTTTTTGCAGCTGTAAAGATTGTTCAGCGGGTAATAAAGTGGGGTCGTAAACATCTATATCCGTACCCCAATGGTGACGACTGGCAGAAGGTAGTGCGGACCAATGTAAGATTTTGTATAATTTGTCTATTTCACTGATCTTATCGCTCTGTATGGCAACTTCATGTTCATCTAAAATAGGAGTGAGGCCTGCATATTTTTTATTCCAAATAAGTAACTGACGCTCAAAACTACGAAACGCGCTGGCAATATGTAATGTAAACCCATCACGTTTCGCCGCCTGTTGGAGCGCAGAAAAATCAGCAATGACTTGTTTATGCAGTAATCGGTTAGGTGCGAACTCTACAAGATGAGTTTGTACCTGTCCAGTTAACTGCATTGGTGTCATTGACCTTGAGATCATGCTAATAAATTTTTCAAGGTGAGTTTAAAAATATCTACAAGCTCATCAAGTTGTTGCACATTGGTTGATTCATTAACTTTATGAATAGTGGCATTAATAGGTCCTAACTCAACAACCTGTGCTCCTGTCGGCGCAATAAAGCGTGCGTCAGATGTTCCACCACTGGTTGATAGTTCAGTGGTGATACCGTTGGTTGCTAAAATAGCTTGTGCAACTGCATCGGTTAACGATCCTGGTTCAGTGATGAAAGGTTGTCCGTTATAGGTCCAG
Organism: Vibrio sp. 1-Bac 57; assembly: GCF_037546855.1. Classification (NCBI taxonomy): domain Bacteria; kingdom Pseudomonadati; phylum Pseudomonadota; class Gammaproteobacteria; order Vibrionales; family Vibrionaceae; genus Vibrio; species Vibrio sp. 1-Bac 57. The sequence continues at coordinate 49,691 of NZ_JALAAC010000018.1, forward strand.
TGTATTTCGTACTCAAATTCTGCTTTATTAAGGATCTTTTCTACTTTCTCTGTGATCATATCCGCTGTTAACTCTGTTGAGTAGCGGAAGTTACACTGCACAACTGCATCACCCGGTACAACATTGCTGGCACCTGTGCCGGAGTTGAAATTAGTGATTTGAAAGCTAGTCGCAGGGAAGTATTGATTACCTTTATCCCATTCTGTTTGTACTAATTCAGTTAAGGTTGGCGTCGCAAGGTGAATTGGATTATTAACTAGGTGTGGGTAAGCAACATGCCCCTGCGTACCTTTGAAGGTAATATCTGCCGTTAACGAACCACGTCGACCATTTTTTATTATATCGCCAACATGATTGGTGCTTGAAGGCTCGCCAACGATGCAGTAATCAATTTTTTCATTTCTTGCTTCTAATACATCAATAACACGCGTTGTCCCGTTGATAAACGGACCTTCTTCATCACTGGTGATAAGCAATGCAATAGAACCTTTATGGTCTTGATGTTCTTCAATGAAAGCTTCAAGTCCTAACATAAAGCAGGCAATACCACTTTTCATGTCGGCAGCACCACGGCCATATAACATACCATCGATGATAGTTGGTTCAAATGGAGGTGTTGCCCATTTACTTTCCGGACCTGTTGGTACTACATCAGTATGTCCTGCAAAACAAAATAAAGGAGCTTCAGTTCCTCTTCTCGCCCATAGATTTAACGTATCTTCAAATTCCATGGTTTCACAGACAAAACCAAGTTTTTCAAGACGTGCGATTAATAAGTCTTGGCATCCTGCATCTTCAGGTGTGACTGAACGACGGCTGATTAAATCCTGTAACAGGCTTACCACTGGGGAATGAGTCATTGTATTTCCTTATACAGCAAAAAATTGTTGATAGTTCTTAGCATTAAAGCCGACTATAGCCACATTATTGTGGAGCACTAATGGACGTTTAATCAATGTTGGAGATTCAATAAAATAGGGACTAATGGTCTCGGCATTTAACGATTCTTTTTGTTGTTCGGTTAACACTCGGTAACTAGTACTGCGCTTATTGAGCAATTGATCCCAACTTGCTAGTTGATAAAATTGTTCTAGTAATTGGTTATCTAAACCATCTTTACGATAATCATGGAAAGTAAACGAGATATTATTTTCATTAAGCCATTTTTGGGCTTTTTTAATCGTATCGCAATTTGGGATACCGTACATTATTGTATTCATAAGAAGCACTTAAGTATTAGAATAAAAAAGATAGGGGATTGTAACAAGTAAGCAAGGAGAAGAAAAATATATAGCTGTGAATATACCTTCTATGATGCGGATGATATTTGCATATTGAATGGCAATGGGTGTTTACGAAGACTCGTTAAGCAAAATTTGAGAAGGTCAGTTGTTTGATAATGGATAGTAATTAAAGAGTTGCATAAAAAAAAGAGCCGCCTAAGCGACTCTTAATAAGAGAATATCAAAATAATTAAAAATATTATTTAACTATTTTTAATACTACATCAGTTGCTACTTCAACAGTACCAGACATTTTTTGTAGCTCTTTAATCTCATCCATATTTGAGATCACAACAGGTGTCAAAATTGATTTTGCTTTTGCAGTTAAGAAAGCTAAATCAAATTCGATGATAGTATCACCGGCTTTAACTTTTTGACCTTCTTGAGCGATACGAGTGAAACCTTCACCTTTTAACTCAACTGTATCAATACCGAAGTGAACAAATAGCTCAATACCTGTATCTGATTCTAATGAGAATGCGTGGTTAGTTTCAAAAATTTTACCAATTTCACCGTCACAAGGTGCAACCATTTTGTTGCCTGTTGGGCGAATTGCAATACCGTCACCAACAATTTTTTCGGCAAAAACAACATCTGGCACATCTTCAATAGCAACAATTTCACCTGAAAGTGGTGCAATGATATTAATGGTACTAGCTGTTTGTGTATTGCCTGTTACTGCTTTTTTTAAAGAATCAAAAAAACCCATATTAGTAAACTCCGAATATTTGATAAAGTGCAAGAAAAGGTGATGTTATATCACCTTTAAAATGAATTAGTTAACTAATTCCTTTAGCTCGATTGAAATCGTTAACTAAGGCTTCAATTTCAGCAGCAGTTGCCATTGAAAGGGCTTTATCAGCGAGTTCTTTAGCATCAGCAAAATTAGTGCTGCGAATAATTTTTTTCACGGTTGGTATTGAGATAGCACTCATAGAGAACTCATCTAATCCCATACCTAATAGCAATAGTGTTGCATGCTCGTCACCCGCTAATTCACCACACATACCCGTCCATTTTCCGGCTGCATGTGAAGCATCAATAACGGTCTTAATAATCGTTAACACCGATGGTGAAAGTGGATTATATAAATCAGAAATTAGTTCATTACCACGGTCTACAGCAAGTGTATATTGTGTTAAATCGTTTGTACCGATACTGAAGAAGTCGACTTCTTTAATTAAATGATGAGCAATCGCAGCTGCTGCTGGTGTCTCAATCATTACGCCAATTTCAATTTCTTCATCAAAGGCAAGATTTTCATTACGTAATTCTGTTTTCAACAATTCTAAAATATCTTTTAGCTTGCGAACTTCTTCTACTGAAATGATCATAGGGAACATAATACGGATCTTACCAAATGCAGAAGCACGAAGTAGAGCACGTAATTGCGGATTCATTATTTCAGGGCGGTCGAAACAAATTCGAATTGCACGCCATCCTAAGAATGGGTTTAATTCAGCAGGAAGATTTAAGTAAGGTAAGTCCTTATCGCCACCAATATCCATAGTACGGATAATACAAGGTTTGCCTTCCATTGCTTCAACTACATCTTTATAAGCAACAAATTGCTCATCTTCAGTAGGTAGTTGATCGCGGTCCATGAATAAGAATTCTGTGCGGTATAAACCAACACATTCAGCGCCATTGCGTTTAGCGCCATCGGTATCTTTTACCGAACCAACATTTGACCCTACTTCTACTTGATGACCATCTAAAGTCATAGCAGGTAAGTCTTTTAATTTAGCAAGTTCAGCTTTTTCTTCTAAGAAGGCATCACGTACCAATTTAGCTTCAGCCAATTGTGCTTTATTTGGATTAATAATGATTTTATTATTCAAGGCATCAAGAATAATCATGTCACCATTTTTCACACATTTTGTAATATCATTAGTACCAACAATCGCTGGAATTTCTAATGAGCGTGCCATAATTGATGTGTGTGAAGTACGGCCACCGATATCAGTGATAAAACCTAATACTTTATCAAGATTAATCTGTGCTGTCTCAGAAGGCGTTAAGTCATTAGCGACTAAAATTACTTCTTCAGCGATATCACTTAAATTAACTAATTCAATGCCTAATACATTTTTAAGTAAACGATTGCCGATATCACGGAAATCCGCAGCACGTTCACGTAAATATGGGTCATCTAATTCTTGTAACATTTGTGCATTCTCTTCCACAATCGAGTTGATTGCGAAATCCGCAGTGCACTTGTTTTTTTTCATATAGGCGATGATATCTTCTTCAAGCTCTTCATCTTCAAGGAGCATTATATGCCCTTCAAAGATAGCTTCTTTCTCTTCACCAAATGTTTCAAGCGCTTTTTGCTTGACTATTTCTAGTTGAGCTGAAGTTTTTGCTCGGCCATCAACAAATCGAGTAATTTCGTGTTCAATATTGTCTACTTTCTCAGTATTGAGAGAAATTTCGTCTTCTTGTAATAACAACGCTTTTGCAAACGTAATACCAGGGGATGCAAGTATGCCAGATATCATAACCTATCCTTAAAAAACTACTGAATTTGATCTAATAAAAGATGTTTTGAATTAAACTAAAGTTGCCATTAATTCAACTAAAGTATCAACAGCTTTTTGTTCGTCTGCGCCTTCAGCTTTGATGTTTACAGATGTACCTTGAGTTAAACCTAAAGTTTGTAGTTTGAAAAGGCTTTTAGCACTTGCAGACTTGCTGCCAACTTCAACAGAAATGTCAGATGCAAATGATTTTGCTTCCTTAACAAATTGTGCAGCAGGACGAGTATGAAGGCCATTTGGAGCTGTGATAGTTACTGTTTTTTGATACATGAGAGCACCTTATTTAAGTTTAAATGGTAATAACCATTAATTTAATGTCATTAAAAAAATAGTTATTAGCTGAAGTAAATTATAATAACAAGCTGATTAAACATAAAAAACGATAAGAAAGTTTAGACATAGGTCAATATTTGTTTGAATAAATATTCACTTTCACTTTTCTGTTAATTTTATTCAGCTTTTTGTAATTATAACAATTAAAAAATTGGATTTCATGATCCTAAATAAGACAGATAAGGTCAATGATTTTCTCTGAATAGGTGATGAAAACAAGGTATTATTCGTGTGTTTGTATGTTTTTTGGACTATGCGACCTGTAGGGATATTGGAAGTAAAAAAAAAGGTACTAAAAAGTACCTTTGTAAAATCATAAAGTCACATATTATTCTACGTTTTATGCAAAGTTTTCGCCGTCAAATAGACCTGCAAATAATGCCGTTGATAAGTAACGCTCACCTGAACTAGGTAGTATTACGACAATATTTTTATCTTTGAATTCTGGTTGAGCAGCTAAACGTGCTGCGGCAACAACCGCTGCTCCTGAAGAAATACCAGCAAGGATACCTTCCTCTTCCATTAGGCGTCGAGCCATTGAGATTGCATCTTCATTACTTACCGCTTCAGCTCTATCAATCAATGAGATATCTAAGTTTTTAGGAATAAACCCTGCGCCAATACCTTGTATTTTATGCGGACCTGGTTTGATCTCTTCGCCAGCTAATGTTTGAGATATAACCGGAGAATCTGTTGGTTCTACTGCCACACTAATAATCGCTTTACCTTGAGTTTCTTTGATGTAACGACTAACGCCCGAAATCGTACCACCAGTACCCACACCTGCTACAAATACATCTATTTCACCGTCTGTATCATTCCAAATCTCAGGACCAGTCGTTTGTTCGTGGATTTGTGGATTAGCAGGATTATCAAATTGACGTAAAACTAAGTATTTTCCTGGCGCAGATGCTGCTAGCTCTTCCGCTTTATTGATTGCGCCTTTCATGCCTAGTGCACCTTCAGTCAATACTAAGTTTGCGCCTAATGCTTTTAATAATTTACGACGTTCAATACTCATTGTATTTGGCATTGTTAGGGTGATTTTATAACCACGTGCAGCTGCAACAAATGCAAGTGCAATACCAGTATTACCGCTTGTTGCTTCAACTAATTCAACACCTTTAGTTAATGTGCCATCTTTTTCCGCTGCATCAATCATGTTAGCGCCGATGCGATCTTTAACGCTGAAACTTGGGTTACGACTTTCAACCTTTACAAATACATTACCTGTAGTCACATTGTTTAAACGTACTAACGGCGTATGACCGATGGTTTGTGAATTATCGCTAAAAATCTTACTCATAATGATGTTCCTATCCGTTGGGTTATTTAATAATTAGTTCTTGATAGCATATCTAATGTTTGTAAATGGGGAAGTGAAATTTTGTTATACCATATAGGTTTTTGAGATAAGTTGTATTTTAGAGGGGGAAGATAAGTTAAAAGCGTGATTCGAAACCAATTAAAGCTTGGCTTGCACCGTAACCTGGTAGGTTTCTATTAGAAATCAATACTTTGATTTTACTGTAAGGGGATGTTTGAAAGCTAATACCGGCTCCAAGAGATAGTTCACTATTATAAATATCGAGGGCTTCGGAGTTTTCAATATATTCATATAAAGTACGGCCTGGTGACATATCTCGATGATTATCGTTACTAGGATCAGAGAACTTTCCAAATATCTCAAATTGAACTAATTGGCTGTTATTTGAAATGAACGGAACTGAAATTATTTCGTATTGTTTACTTTTTTTAAAGGTACTGTCTTTGATAGAAGTGTCGAAAGTTATGCGTTGATAAAAACCATTGAATGCAGAATCGAGGTAGTGATAAGTTGCTTCTGAAATATAATAAAATGAAGAGAAGGGCTTCTCCAAAAAATTAACTTTTTTCATGCTTAACTGGTAATCCAGTTGTAGTTGATTTTGGTTATTATCTTGAGCAAAACTAACACTTGGAGTGACTAAGTAACTTAGCACCAATATTGTTAATTTTACTGAAGGTAACTTTAATCCAGACCACATACTCAACTTGATCGCTCCTTGATCTTCTTAATCCTAGTATGACAATTGCAGCACTTTGCTGTTAATCATTAATTGTAGAGTAATTTTGTTATTTTTTAACCATTTTCATTCAAAAACTCTAGATAATGTCCCAGTTTTTGTAAGATCTCTATCTTTTCAGCACTATGTTGATGCTCGATCGCCAAGATATTAAGACGTTCTACATAGTCATTAGTATGATCAATCAGATAAGCTTCTCTATGTCTAGCCCACTTTTGTTGCTCTTCAATCGTCAGCGTTTGAGGATAATTTCTCGCTTTATATCGCCACCAAAGTGTAGCCAAGTTAGGATCGTCAAAATTAACTTCATGATTGACTATTTGCTGTGGAGAAAGAGCACAAATCGTTTTTGCTTGTTGTTTATCATTAGCCGTTGGAAAACCACCAGAATAGAGTTTTTGCTCTGGCTGCTGTTCCTTATTAATTTTGGCATCAGTATTAAATACTGATATCAGCTTCTCTACTAGCTGTCTGTTTGCCGAGAAAAAGTCCATAGAAAGGCGACATTGTTTAGCATCGACACCCAATTCTTTAGCTCTTTCTGCGGTTAATGTTTTTGCACTAGCGACGATTGGACATTTATTAATATGAATAAGCTTTATAGGAGGTCTATTAATACCTTCAGGTAAATCATCCGTAGCGGTATATAAATAGGTTTGTAATTGTTCTACCGTTAAAGCAGCCAACTGTGAAAGATCTTTATTTAAATCAAGCACAATAACCGCATTGTTATTTGTCGGATGTTGCGCGATCGGAAGAATATAAGAACAACAACCCTGTAGCGCAGAAAACATGCCGGAAATATGCACTAATGGTGTAAAAGTGCCGAGCTTAAGTTGTTCTAAAACTTTATTTTTTTGTCTCAGGCTATAACAATATTCGTATAATTTAGGATGCGTGTCCTTGATCAGTTTTGCCATCGCAATCGTGGCATAAACATCAGACATTGCATCATGTGCTTGTTGATGAGTTATCTCATTTGCTTTAGTTAATAACTCTAACCTAAAGCTTGGTGCATCATTGTCATCAAATACCCACTCAATACCTTCCGGCCTAAGGGCATAACATGCGCGTACCATGTCGATAATATCCCAACGCGAACAGCCATTTTGCCACTCTCTTTGGTAAGGATCGTGAAAATTTCGGTACAAAGTAAAGCGTGTAACTTCATCATCAAAACGAATATTGTTGTAACCAACAACACAGGTTTGAGGTTGTTGGAATTGTTGCAATATGTTGAATATAAATTGATTTTCAAATTCACCATGTTGTAAAGCATGTTGAGGCGTTATTCCTGTCACTAAACAGGCCTCTGGTGCAGGTAAATAATCATTCGGTGGGCGGCAATACCACTCGTAAGGTTCTGAAATAATATTTAAATCAAGATCCGTTCGAATTCCTGCAAATTGAGAAGGGCGGTCAGTGCCAGGGTTCAATCCAAATGTTTCATAATCGTGCCAAAAAAGGCTTGGAGATGCTTGATTCATATTCTTATATCCAAAATGTTCAGTTGTTATATTGTGGCTAATTTGATCCTAAAAAGCGAATCAATTGAACTTAATGCGGTTGAATAATAAGTATTTACGAAACAATCATAATTTTTCAATACAATTAAGCTGATGCTCTTTGTATATGACCGTTTTGTTGATGAATCGTGAGAATTGATCTGAAAAGTGACTGTTCTGTTATTGGACGTTGTTAGATGTTATTGAATGTTGCTCAATGTTATTTTTATGTTGCTTTAGATGGTCTCACTTTCATCTTTTAGTGTATTAATTACAGTTTGGTTACTAAAGCACTAAAAATAACTTGTCTTTTTAAATATTTTTCTTCATGTAAAACATTTTAATAATGGGTAAACAGTAATGTGTCATGAATGTCATTCGAGTGATTTTTTATTCTAAGAATAAGTTAAATGCGTTCATTTCAAGAATGAGTCGTCAATAACGACTTAGATTTAGAGATAAAAAAAGCAACTTTAAACGATAAAAGCACGATTATATCCCGTAAATTTTGTAGCGAGTATTTAGCGTATTTACATATAGAGCTGAAATTAGATATGGCACTTTGTTTGAGTAACTGCTTTGGTTATCTTACCGAGGGTTAGCTTTAACTCGTTTTTAATACTATTACAGATACAAAAAGCTGCACTAGGTAGGCTTTATAATGCTAACTAATTAAACTTATTTAGCGTCATTTGCTATAGGAGTGAGATTAGGTTTAGAACTTTGTTTTTATGTAATGTTAAACCGTTAGATTTCGTAATAGGAGCAAGATCCAACTACAAGAAGTTAGCTTTAACATAAATTACAGATACAAAAAAACCTGCACTAGGCAGGCTTTTATAAATTCTATTTAAACAAACTTATTTAGAGATAAGAGCGATTAAGTCTAGAACTTTATTTGAGTAACCGATTTCGTTATCGTACCAAGATACAACTTTAACGAATTTGTCAGTTAGTGCAACACCAGCTTTAGCGTCGAAGATTGAAGTCAATGTTTCACCATTGAAGTCAGTTGAAACAACAGCATCTTCAGTGTAACCAAGAACACCAGCCATTTCGCCTTCAGAAGCAGCTTTCATTGCAGCACAAATTTCTTCGTATGTAGCAGCTGTTTTAAGGTTAACAGTTAAGTCAACAACAGAAACGTTAGCAGTTGGTACACGGAAAGCCATACCTGTTAGAAGACCGTTTAGTTCTGGAAGAACTTTACCTACAGCTTTAGCTGCACCAGTTGAAGATGGAATGATGTTTTGAGAAGCACCACGACCACCGCGCCAGTCTTTCATTGAAGGACCGTCAACAGTTTTTTGAGTAGCAGTTGTTGCATGAACAGTCGTCATTAGACCAGATTCAATGCCCCATTTGTCGTTAAGTACTTTAGCAACAGGTGCTAAACAGTTAGTAGTACAAGAAGCGTTAGAAACGATATCTTGACCAGCGTAAGCTGCAAAGTTTACACCGTTAACGAACATTGGTACGTCACCAGAAGGACCAGTTAAAACAACTTTTTTAGCGCCAGCAGTAATGTGCTTACGAGCTGTTTCGTCAGTAAGGAAAAGACCAGTTGCTTCAGCTACTACGTCAACGCCAGCAGCATCCCATTTTAGATCTTCAGGGTTACGCTCTGCAGTTACACGTACAGTGTTACCATTTACGATTAGGTTACCGTCTTTAACTTCAACAGTACCGTTGAAACGTCCGTGAGTTGAGTCATATTTAAGCATGTAAGCCATGTATTCAACGTCGATTAAGTCATTGATTGCAACAACTTGAATATCATCACGTTCACATGATGCACGGAATACGAAACGGCCGATACGACCGAAGCCGTTAATACCTACTTTAATTGTCATTTTATTGTTCCTTATGGAGGTTTGATTTTAAACTTGTCATCATTATAAGCGTCAAAAACGCCAACGACTTGATGTTAGTCAAGTTATAAGCTCTGAAAACACATTTTTTGTTTGATTAAACCTTTTAAAGTATTTAATTAAAAATTAGTGTGTTTTTTTGAACTGGTATCACAGTAATTAAATTACACGAGCATATTAAGGGCAATTCTAGAGAAAATAAAGAAAAACCATGATTAAAGTGCGATTTCAATAAGTCAATACCTAACTGTAATAATATGATTACTTTTATTTCACTATATTGGTGCTTTTTATTCTTTTTTTGTTAGTAAATTTCATTTTATGAATAACAGTGCGTTATTTAATCACGGTTTTTAGTGTGTGAGATTGCCCTGATTCAACTAATACACCTTGTTTTGAAGTAATTGCTGATTCAATACACATCATTGTTTGGTAACCATCATCTGGCATATCAGCAAATGCAATTGCACCTTTTATCCACGGATTCCAAACTACCACAGAGTCATTACCGGTGTTAGTCACTATTATTTTACGTTCATTATTTGCGTCATTAACAATAACATCACCTTCGTTGATTGCATAAATTGAATCAATAGGACCATCTATAGGTAATGTTTTTTCTGCATTCTTCTGTTTTCCTTCATCTAAGGAATCAGAATAAGTCGATGCTAAACCATCAATAGTACATTGAGTGATATCAGCAACACATAAGTAAGAGTGCAAAGCACCACCATACTTGAAAGTATCGGTACCGGTATTTTGGGTAATTAGTGACAGTTCAACGTGGTCAGACAAAGAAGCTTTCAACGTTAATGTAAAATCATGATCCCAAATCGCTTTAGTTACTTCATTAGCTGATAGTGTGAATTCAAGGTCAATTGCATCGGATGTCTCATCGATAATTGATACAGCCCACTTGCTGGTACGAGCAAAGCCATGCCCTGGTAATTTTTTGCTAAGGCTTTCTTCGGTATTACCAAACCAAGGCCAACAAACAGGCACACCACCACGAATTGCTTTTTTATCATCAAACAAAGCCGTTTTGCTTAAATAAATAAGCGGTGCTTGCTGTTTTACTTGGAAGTGAATCAAATGTGCGCCATGTAAGGTAAATGCAGCATCAAATTTGGGGTGATTAATAATAATAAACTCAAAGCCTTTACTGTCCACTTGAAGTGAAACCTGTTCAGAGAGAGTTTTTGTTGTGTTAAGTCTCAAATGTGAAATCATTTTTGTTCCCTATGTCATGAATTGTATGAAGTTCAGTTATGTTTTATTCATTCTACTATATTGTTTATTTAAATTAGTGAGCTAAATCATTTGCGAAGCTTGTTAATATAAAAGTGAAACAAATTTTGATATGGTTTTGAAAAGTAAATTATAAACATGCATAAGATTTAATATTTTTAGTAAAATAACTATTTGATTAAGTTATTATCCACTGATGAATTCGTTATAAATTTTATCTATTTTGTTACACATTCATTTTTAATATTAAAATCTAGCGATAAATTAACCATACATAGGTGTTTTATGAATAGTTCTGCATTAGAGTCGTTTATGCAATTAAAAGGGATTGATCCAAATTTTGTTGATGCGTGGGGGGCGCCTGCAACTGTTCTTGATGAAAGTATTAAAAATATTATCAATCATATGGGGTTTGATGCTTCGGATGAGCAAGCACTATCTGCACATTATGAAGAACAAGAAACACAACATTGGTTGAGACTACTCGCTCCTGTATCAGTGCAACAGCAGGCATCGGAATATCAACTTGAGGTGCATCTGCCTATTGATTTTGTTACCGATCCTCTTATTTACAGAATCATCACGGAAGATGGTCAACAAATAGATACAACAATTACTGCAACAGATTTCCCACTATTAGGTAATAAAGATATAGGTGATGTTGAATTTCAACTATATCAAGTTACTTTACCCACTGAGTTAGCCATCGGTTATCATCAACTCAATTTATTGGAACAGGGTAATGATGAACCATTAGCTAATATGGCTTTAATTATTACTCCAAGTGCTTGTTTTACGCCGAAGGCGATGCAAGAAGGTAAAAAACTATGGGGCACGAGTGTTCAACTATATTGTTTGAAAAGTCAAAATAACTGGGGGATTGGTGATTTCTCAGACTTGAAGTCATTATTGACTAAAACAGCACAAAGCGGTGGCGACTTTATCGGCTTAAACCCAATCCATGCGCTTAGCCCTGCACAACCTAACAATGCGAGTCCCTACAGTCCTTCATCACGTAAGTGGTTAAATATCCTTTATACCGATATTCATGCGGTTCCTGAATTTGAACATTGCAAAACGTTAAAAGATAAATTAGCAACCAGTGATTTTCAGCAACAATTAAGTTCGCTGCGAGCGACTGAATGGGTAGATTACGAGAATGTTACTGCATTAAAATTGAGTGCATTACGAGACTTGTTTGCAACCTTAAATGATGGACAATCGGTAAATAATCTACGTTTGCAGGCACTTAATAAGTTTGTAGAAGAAAAGGGCGATTCATTAAAGCAGCAAGCTGCTTTCGATGCTCTACAGTTTAAGTTTTTGGCTGAAAACGAGCAAGCTTGGGGATGGCCTGTATGGCCGGAAGCTTTTCAATCATTCGCTACACCTGAAACCCAACAATGGTGCTTAGAAAATGAAGCTGAAATTTTATTTTGGTGTTATTGCCAATGGCTCACAGAAACGCAATTAGCAGAAGCTGATGAACTTGCAAAATCATTAGGCATGACTCTAGGTATTTATCGTGATCTGGCCGTTGGCGTGAGTAAGAATAGCAGTGAAATATGGGCTAATCATGAACTTTATTATGAAAATATTAGTATTGGTGCGCCACCTGATATTTTAGGTCCTTTAGGTCAAAGTTGGGGGCTACCTCCGCTGTCTCCAGATAAGTTATATGAAACTGGCTATCAACCTTTTATTGAATTACTACAATCAAATATGAGTCATTGTGGCGCATTACGTATTGACCATGTGATGGCTCTATTAAGACTTTGGTGGGTTCCTGAAGGTGCACCTGCTGGTTGTGGTGCTTATATTTATTACAATATTTATGACATGTTAAATTTATTGGCATTAGAAAGTGTGCGTAATCAATGTCTAGTTATTGGTGAAGATTTAGGGACCGTTCCTGATGGTATGGATGAACTACTTAAAGAAGCCGGCGTTTATTCTTATAAAGTGTTTTTCTTTGAGCAAGCTGAAGATGGCGGTTTTCTATCCCCATCCCATTATATTCAACAGGCGATGGCTACGTTATCAACCCATGATATGCCGACAATTAAAGGATATTGGCATTGTGAAGATCTGTATTTAGGAAAAAGTTTAGGTTTATATCCAGACCCCGCTGTGTTGGAAAAGCTATTTCGCGACCGTGTAGAGTGTAAGCAACAGATTCTCGATAGCTTACATGGGCATGGTAGTTTACCTGAAAATTACAACCGAGACGCCAATACTACTGGCATGGATCAAGTATTGAACTTTGCGTTACAAAAACACCTTGCGGCGGGCAGTGCTTCATTGTTAAGTTTGCAGCTAGAAGATTTTTTAGAAATGGATCAACCAGTTAATGTGCCTGGCACAAGCGATGAATATAAAAACTGGCAACGGAAATTATCTAAAAATTTAGACGCTATTTTTGCTGACTCAGCTATTCAGTGCCTATTGAAAGATTTGACAGAAGCAAGATCTAAATAATCAGACATTAGGCTAAATAAACTTCGGATTAGGTATTTAAAATGACTAAAAAAACAACGTCAAAGAAAGTGTCACCAAAGAAATCACCGGTAAAAGCAACATCTGATCAAAAAACAGTTGCTGCAAAAGTGCCTGCAACTATTAAAACGATGCCATTAAAGCATGAACTTTTAGGATCACTTAAGGAAGCGCGATTAGCCAATCCTTTTGAGCAATTAGGGTTAATTAAAAATCCAATTAGTGATGGTTTCTTGTTACGTGCTTGGCTGCCTGATGCGACTTCAGTTTCATTTTCTGCTCTTGATGATAGCGGTATTTCTGGTGAATTATTAAAAGTCTACGAAGATGGTTTATTTGAAATTAACTTACCGCAAGTAACCGATAAATTTGTTTATCAGTTAGATGCTCAATATAAAAGCGGTAGTCATCAATTCATCGACCCCTATCAGTTTCATGAGATTGCATTTGATGGTTTATCTACTTTGCATGAAGCGCCACAAAATGTTTACCATACGTTAGGCGCTCAATTAAAAACAGTGACTGTTGACGGTGTTGAAGTTAGTGGTGTTAGGTTTATTGTATATGCACCCAATGCAAGTAGTGTCAGTCTTATTTCTGCTGAAAATCATTGGGATGGACAGCGTAATCCTATGCAACGCAGTTGGTGCGGGCATTGGGTGTTATTTATTCCTGGTTTAGCTGCTGGTTGTGCTTATAAATTTGAACTCAAAGATGGACTAGGTAATCGTTTACCGCATAAAGCCGATCCAGTTGGTTTTCAAGCTGAATTATATCCTTCTCATTCATCAATTGTGGTTGACCATGATGCTTACCAATGGAATGACGATGCATGGCGTGCTTCGCAGTTAGGTGATAAACGCTACGCTGCCATGAGTATCTATGAAGTGCACTTAGGCTCGTGGAAACGCAAAAATGAAAATGGTCATGAACGCATGCTCACCTATCGTGAATTGGCGTCTGACTTGTTACCTTACTTAGTTGAGATGGGATATACACATTTAGAAGTGTTGCCTATTTCAGAGTTTCCTTTCGACGGCTCGTGGGGATATCAACCGGTAGGTTTATTTGCTGCTACCAGTCGTTTCGGTGATGCAGATGATCTTAAATACTTTATTGACCAATGTCACCAAGCTGGCATCGGCGTTATTGTTGACTGGGTACCTGCACATTTCCCATCAGACCCCCATGGATTAGCACGCTTCGACGGTACTCCACTTTATGAATACGAAGATCCACGTCGTGGTTGGCACCCAGATTGGAACTCTTATATCTATGATTTTGGTCGTGACAATGTGCGTCAATTCTTAGTTGCAAGTGCTTTGATTTGGCTTGATAAATTCCATGTTGATGGATTACGTGTTGATGCCGTTGCCTCTATGTTGTATTGGGATTACTCGCGCGAAGAGGGTGAGTGGGTACCGAATGTTGATGGCGGGAATCATAACTATGAAGCGATCAGCTTATTAAAATGGTTTAACGAAGAAGTTTATAAACAATATCCTCACGCAATGACCATTGCTGAAGAGTCGACAGCTTTCTCTGGTGTTTCAAAGCCTACTTTTGATGGCGGACTTGGATTTGGCTTCAAATGGAATATGGGTTGGATGCACGATACATTAAGTTATATGCAGCAAGATCCTATGTACCGTAAATATCATCACCATGAAATGACTTTTGCGATGGTTTATCACTACAATGAACATTTTGTTTTACCAATATCACACGATGAAGTCGTACATGGTAAGAAAAGTATGTTAGAAAAAATGCCTGGTGATGAATGGCAGGGTGCTGCTAACTTGCGTGCCTATATGGGTTATATGTACGGCCACCCTGGTAAGAAGCTAAACTTTATGGGCGGGGAGATCGCGCAAGCTCGTGAATGGAACCATAACCAAAGTTTAGATTGGGACCTATTATCTTATGATAAACATAAGGGCCAAAAACAACTTATTTGTGACTTGAACCATTTTTATAAAAGTCACAGTGCAATGTATGAATCTGACTATGAGCCACAGGGATTTGCTTGGTTAGACCACAGTGATGGTGAAAATAGCGTTGTTTCGTTTATTCGTTATAACATTGCTAAAACCGAACATGTTATCTGTGTGAGTAACTTCACACCTGTACCGCGTGAGCGTTACCGTCTACCCGTTGATGAAGCCGGCCAGTACGAAGTCGTTTTAAATACTGATAGTGAATATTATTGGGGTAGTAATTACCAAATGGGAGACCAAATGGGTGTCTTTAATAGTGAAGATTACCCTTGGCAGGGTAAAGATCATTCTATTGTGTTAAACTTGCCTCCATTATCGACAGTGTATTTGAAGAAAAAAGGATCGTAAGTGTCAGGAAAAAAAATGGAATTGGCTACACAAATAGATGCTAAAGAGCATCTATTTGTTAGTTTTACGGGGAAGAACTATCCCTTAGGAGCAACCTTAGACAAACAAGGTTGCAACTTCTCAGTGCATTGCCAGGAAGGGAAGCGTGTTGAATTATGTCTATTTGATAAAAATGAAAATCAAATTGATAGTTTTTTTCTCATACCTGCTCATTCACATCTTTGGCATATTTATTTAGAAGGTGTAACGGCCGGGCAGATGTATGGTTACCGTGTCTACGGTGAGTATCAACCTAAAAATGGGCTGTTATTCAATGATAAAAACTTATTAATTGACCCATACACCAAATGCCTAAGTAAAATTCAACACAGTTTTGTGCAATCACAAAGCGATTATAATGATGCCTATGTAGCTAAATCAGTGGTGGTTGATGACCATTTTGATTGGCAGAATGTAGAAAAACCTGCAATAGAAGAACAACATCGTATTTTATACGAAGTGCATACTAAAGGTTTTACTCGAACCAACCCCAATATTCCTTTGCCAATGCGCGGCAAGTATCGAGGTTTATCACACCCTGAAAGCATCAAACATTACCAATCTCTTGGCGTGACCAGTTTACAAATCATGCCGGTGTTTAGTTTTGTCAGTGAACCACGTTTAAAAAAACTAGGGTTGACCAATTATTGGGGATATAACCCAATCAACTTCTTTGCACCTGAAACTCGTTACGCCCAATATGATGCGATTGCTGAGTTCAAAACTATGGTGCGTGAACTTCATGCAGCTAACATTGAAGTTATTTTAGATGTTGTTTTTAATCATACTGCAGAATCAGGTAGTGATGGTTTAATTCTGAGTTTTAAAGGCTTTGATAATAAACAATATTATACCTTTGAAAACAGTAAACTGGGGCTTGATTATCAGCGATACAGTAATCACTCTGGTTGTGGTAATACGGTTAATTTAGATTTTAGTTGGTCATTAAAGATCACTATGGATGCATTACGTTACTGGGTAACAGAAATGCAAGTTGATGGCTTTAGATTTGACTTGGCGGTTACCTTAGCGCGTGAAGCACAAGGCTTTACAGAGCGAAGTGCCTTTTTCAAAGCATTATTACAAGATCCTGTGTTAAGTGATGTAATTTTGATTGCTGAACCTTGGGATATTGGACCGGGCGGATACCGTTTAGGCGCATTCCCTGAACAATGGAAAGAGTGTAACGATCGCTATCGCGATACCATGCGCTCTTTTTGGCGAGGTGATACCGGGATCGTCTCTGAAGTGGCAATGCGTCTTCTAGGGTCACATGACTTCTTTCCAATTGGACTACGTACTAATACCACTAGCGTTAATTATATTTGTTATCACGATGGGTTCACGTTGGATGATATGGTGTCTTTTCAAGACCGTCATAACCAAGACAATGGTGAAAACAATCGAGATGGTCATGGCCATAACCTATCAGCTAATTATGGCTGTGAAGGGCCAACTAAAGATGCGCGTATCAACACATTAAGACAGCAACAAAAACGTAATATGATTGCGACATTATTTTTATCTCAAGGCACACCGCATTTTCTATCCGGTGACGAGATGGGTAATCATCAATCTGGTAACAATAATGCTTATTGTCAAGATAACCAAATTAGTTGGATTAACTGGGACCAAAGTAAAGCAGATTTAGCCTTATTTAAATTCACTTCTCAATTGATCGCGTTACGTAAAAGCTCTCGTTTATTTGGTGATTTGATATTAAATGACGATGAGTTAGTGAGTGATCAAGTGCAATGGTATCATCCAGATGGTTATGTGATGGGACAGTCTGATTGGCATGCCTCTAACTCACAAGCTCTTGCTGTAGAGTTAAAAGAAGCGGATCCTGCTGGTGAACATTGGCATTTAATCTTGAATGCATCAACTTATCAAATTGCTTGTCAACTTCCTGAGTTACCTGACAATAAAGATTGGTATGAAGTAATGGATACTAACTGTCCTAGCGGAGAGTTGATTGAAGATCCTAAAAAAGTAGTCAGTCCTGTATTTGCAAAAGCACACTCTATTTTATTATTTAAAGCTAAATTAAGAGATTAATAGCTAAAAAATAAAGTCTTCTTATGCGAATATAAAACTTATAAAAACGCCTTAAACATTTTTTATCTTAATTATTGTTAATAATAGATAACTAAAAGTTTAAGGCGTTTTTGATGGTGATAAATCGTATTCGCTTCATTGAATATAAGTCCCCGCAAGATATCCACCTTTCAGCTTATCCCTTGTATTATGTTTTAGGTTTGTCCATTGTTCAAAACCCTTTTGTTATGATTCTCATTCAACTGCTGTTTGTTATAAAAAGCCGATCTATGGCAAAAATATTCATGCTTGCGCAATCATCACTAGATAATTTTAAGTAAATAAATATACTTGCTTCACATTACTAAACTAGTTACGGGTAAAGTCTGTGTCAAATATCAATGAGTATGCAAAAAATATATCTTCAGAGCTTTATGAAAAGCTAAAAACAGCCGTAGAAACAGGGAAATGGTTAGATGGTGCGCCACTTACCGAGGAGCAAAAAGCACACTCGCTACAGTTGGTGATGGCTTACCAAAAAGAGTTTAATGTTGAGCCAGACCATTTCACCATTGCTCAAAATGGTGAAATTTATATGGAATCAAAAAAAGTATTAAAAAATCAATTTGCAAAAACAGCTGAAACTGACGAAGTACATTTAATTAATTTATAGCCATTCGTCATTTTAAGCTAAGAATAAACTTCTCGCGTCGGCTGAAGTTGTAGATTTTCCTTGCTGACTTTACATCTCACAGTATCATGGAGAAATACGAGCGCTCACTCGTAAGTTGAACAATATAAGTTAATAAATATAAATTAATAAAATATTGATGGTTACGTTTTCTGAGCTGATGATTATCAATCAATCCAATTAAGTAGGTACTATGAATTTATCGATTATTAAAGATGAGCTACAAGAAGCTCAACAGGTGTTAACCGCATTTCTATCGGAACAACAAAACTTACAAAATATTGAAGATGCGGCTTCATTATTAGCTGATGCTTTTAAAAATGATGGCAAAGTATTAGCCTGTGGTAATGGCGGCTCTCATTGTGATGCCATGCATTTTGCGGAAGAGTTAACGGGACGTTACCGTGAACATCGCCCATCATACCCAGCGATTGCAATTTCAGATGCTAGTCATATTTCCTGTGTAGGCAATGACTATGGTTTTGAACAAATATTTGCGCGCTATTTAGAGGGTGTTGGACGTGCTGGGGATGTCTTATTCTGTTTATCGACCAGTGGCAACTCGACTAATATTCTAAAGGCCATTGACGTTGCAAAAAGTAAAGGCATTAAAGTGATCGCATTAACCGGTAAAAACGGTGGTAAAATGGCGGGTCTTGCGGATGTAGAAATTCGAGTGCCACACTTTGGTTATGCTGATCGTATTCAAGAAATACATATTAAGATCATTCATATTTTGATCTATTTAATTGAAAAGAAAATGGCTTAGGTTAAACAATGTGTGAATTATTAGGCATGAGTGCCAATGTCCCAACTGATATCTGTTTTAGCTTTAGTGGGTTAGTGAAACGAGGCGGTGCAACCGGACCTCATAAAGATGGGTGGGGAATCACCTTTTATGAAGGCAAAGGCTGTCGTAGTTTTAAAGATCCAAATCCTAGCTGTGACTCTAAAATTGCAGAGCTTGTTAAAAAATATCCAATTAAAAGTAAATCGGTGATCAGCCATATCCGTCAAGCAAATCGAGGTGGTGTTAATTTAGAGAATACACATCCTTTTATTCGTGAGCTATGGGGACGTAATTGGACTTATGCTCATAATGGACAACTTACTGGATACGAAAGCTTAGAAATGGGGCACGCTTGCCCTGTTGGAGAAACTGACAGTGAACGTGCCTTTTGTTGGATTTTGCACAAGCTACATCAAGACTTCCCTGAACAACCGACTGATATGCGATTAATCTTTAAAAAAATAGCCAGTTATGCAGATCAATTAAGATCATTAGGTGTTTTTAATATGTTGCTGAGCGATGGTCAGTACGTGATGTGCTATTGCACTAATAATTTACACTGGATAACACGACGTGCTCCTTTTGGTAAAGCACAGTTAATCGATGAAGACATGATTGTTGATTTTCAAGAGGAAACTTCTGATAGTGATATTGTTACTGTGATTGCAACGCGGCCGCTCACTAAAGATGAAGCCTGGAACAAGATGGAAACAGGACAGTTCTGTGTTTTCCATTTTGGTGAGTTAATTTTGTAATCAGTAATCAGTAATCAGTATGAGGTCATAGATGTGAATAAATTGGCCTCGTTCTCATTCCCGCACCATCTCTATTATTTATGCCACTAAACTGTTGAACATCCAATCTAAGAAATTGCACTTATTATGCTAATCTAGGACCAACTTAACATCCAACCGATTAAACAACCAATTAAACAACTAACTAAATAAAATAGGAACAACATGGCTGCTTTATTAAAAGATGTCTATAACCCAGATTATATTTCGCACCTTGCTGATGTTGTTGAAAAAGGTTATCCATCATTACAAAAAAGCCAATTTATCAAAGCGGTGTTTAACGAAGAATGGGCAGATAAAGAGCTTAAAGCGCGGACTTTACACCTTGCGCATCAATTAAACCTGTTTATTGATCTCGACTACTTACAAACCTTAGCGATTATTAAAAAAATAGCGCCCCATTTTACAAGTTACGAAGGTATGTTTATTCCTGCTTTTGTGGAATGCTATGGATTGCATGAATTTTCAGCGTCTATTGAGGCTCTCTCTTATATAACCCAGTTTGCCAGTGCGGAGTTTGCGGTACGGCCTTTTATTGTTGAATACCCGCAACAGATGCAAGCGGTGTTATTAACATGGTGTAATAGTGATGATAGTCATATACGTCGTTTAGCGTCGGAAGGGTGCCGACCTCGATTACCTTGGGCAATGGCTTTACCTGAATTCAAAAAAGATCCCAACTTCATCTTGCCTATTTTAGAGGCATTAAAAAATGATGATAGTGAATATGTACGACGAAGTGTGGCTAATAATCTCAATGATATTGCCAAGGACCACCCTTTGATTGTGGTTAACTTAGCACAACAGTGGTTAGCTGAAAGTAAAACTACAGAGACAAAACGTTTAATAAAACACGCATGTCGAAGCTTATTAAAGCAAGCCCACCCAACTGCATTGTCGTTATTTGGTTTTTTACCACCAGAACATATCGAAGTAGTTAATTTTAAGGCAGACAAAGCAGTGTCGATGGGGGAGGTTTTTACTTTCTCTTGTCATCTGGTCCATCAAAAATCCTTGCCCTTGAATAAATTAAGAATCGAATTTGCCATTGATTTTATGAAAAAAAATGGACAACAAGCCCGTAAGATATTCCAACTCTCGGAGGCGGTTATTAATAAAGATAACAAGCTAATTAATAAATCATTCAGTTTTAAAAATATCTCTACAAGACAATATTACAGTGGCCAACATAGTGTTGCTATCCTAGTTAATGGTGTTCAATTGGCTGATATTGATTTTATGTTAGAAGATTAAAAAGTATTAAAATGTCGTCATTTCTGTAGAATTGTGATCTATACCCATTACCATTCAAGTTGCAAAATTCAACAAACTGCTTAGGTCGTAATTATGTGCTTAAACTACATTTATTTTGCGAACCTATGAGTAGTTAATTTGCCTTGCGTGTGTACTTAACGATGAGGTATAGATTGAAGCCTAATGTTTAATTTTTAATGTTTTGAAAAGTAAAGGATTACGTAATGAAAAGCAGGGAAGTAATATGACCATAACACCTTCAGTAAATCCCGCAGTAACACCAACAACAAGCAAAAATAAAATGTCATTAACTAAGCGTGTATTGTTAGGAATGGGCTTAGGTATTTTGGTCGGATTTTTGATCCGCAGTCTATTAGCTGATGTTGTATTTGTTCAAGATTATATTGTAAACGGTATCTTTTATGTTGGCGGTAAAGTTTTTATCGCTACGCTTAAAATGCTCGTAGTGCCATTGATTTTTGTGTCATTAGTGTGTGGAACAAGTAGTTTAAAAGACCTTTCTACATTAGGTCGTTTAGGTGGAAAAACCTTAGCATTTTATATAGTCACGACGGCTATCGCGATAACACTTGCTATATTGATGGCTAATATTTTTGAACCTGGCGTAGGTGTCGATCTAGCGCAGGCAACCAGCTATTCCACTAAAGACGCGCCATCGTTGGGAGACGTTATTATTAACATGTTTCCAACCAATCCTATTAGCTCTATGGCTGAAGGTAATACATTGCAAATTATTGTATTTTCAATTTTGTTCGGTATTGCTATTAGTGTTTCAGGCCCAGAGGGCGAGCGCATTGCAAGCTTATTTTATGACTTCAACAAAGTGATTATGAAGTTAGTTGTTATGTTGATGAACATCGCGCCTTACGGGGTGTTTTTCTTAATGGCAAAACTATTTAGCGAAATTGGATTAGAAGCCATATTCAATTTAATCAATTACTTCTTAGTATTAAGTGCTACCTTGTTACTGCATGCTTTTGTGACCTATAGTATTTTCTTTAAAACATTCACTGGTTTAAATCCAATCACGTTTTTCAAAAAGATGGAAACTTCGATCACTTTTGCTTTTTCAACAGCTTCATCAAATGCAACTATTCCTGTGACCCTAGAAACAGCAACCAAGCGTCTAGGGGTTAATAATAAAGTTGCCTCATTTACCATTCCACTGGGTGCCACCATTAATATGGATGGGACTGCCATCATGCACGGTGTTGCCACCGTCTTTATTGCACAGGCTTTTAATATTCACTTAAGTCTTTCAGATTATGGGGCTGTTATTCTGACCGCGACTTTAGCCTCAGTAGGCACCGCAGGTGTACCTGGTGTCGGTTTAATAATGCTCGCTATGGTACTGAATCAAGTGGGGTTGCCAGTTGAAGGTATCGCCATGATCCTTGGGGTTGATAGATTGTTGGATATGATCCGCACTGCCGTTAACATTACTGGTGACAGTGTGGTCACCTGTATTGTTGCGAAGTCAGAAGGGGAGATGGACATTGATGTATTTAACGACCCGAATGCAGGTGCTATCGATGAATCAGTACCATTAGGCGAAACCAAGCAATAACAGAGCTGGTGGCTTGTTACATTGGTTTAAAAACCCAGTTTGAACTGGGTTTTTTATGCTATTAACTTTTAGTACAAGCCTAGATGGCAATAGGATCAATACAAGCTGAAAAGGTTTAACTAAATGCGTCGATAATACTGCATTGCGAATGTTGATCGCCGTGACACTGTTGTGTGATCTTGGTTAATTGATTAACAATCGCTTGCTGCTGTTGAATACGCATCTCGATTTCCTTAATTTTCTCTAAGGCAATCTTTTTTACATCTGCGCTACTTCTGTTTTCATCCTCACCGAGTACTAATAATGCTTTACACTCTTTTAGATTAAACCCTGCCAACTTAGTTTTATGGATAAAATGTAGTTGTTTTAATATTTTTGGAGTGTAAAAACGATAATCATTTTCTCCCCTTGGCGGTGTGCTAATCAAACCAATAGATTCATAATGACGAATCGATTTGACTGACAACCCCGTTTCTTTTGCTGCTTGGCTGATTGAATACATAGCGGCTCCTACCTGTCGCAGTGTGTTAAAGTCATACGTTATAAGATTATGATTTACAGACTCATAATTTATAAGCTCATAATTTATAAGATCGTTGTTTAGTGTCACTATTACACATTAACGTGCAACAGTGATCTCTATACTTATTTATCAATGTCGATTTTAATGCGTTTTAACAATAAAGAATTACTTAACACCGTTAAACTTGATGCTGTCATCGCAATGGCCGCTAGGGTAGGGTTTAAATAACCAAAAGCAGCCGCTGGAATAGCTAAACTATTAAAGATAAATGCCCAGAATAAGTTTTGACGAATGGTTGACCAAGTACTGCGTGATATTTTAATCGCCACGGCAATCAAACGAGGATCATCGCGCATTAATGTCATTGATGCTGTTTGTTTGGCAACATCACTGCCTCCACCCATTGCTATACTGACGTCTGCTTTTGCTAATGCAGGCGCATCATTAACACCATCACCTACCATGGCAACCAGTGATTGTTGTTGTAATGTCGAGAGCTGTTGCAGTTTTTGTTCAGGCGTTTGCTCAGCAAAGTAACTTTTTATACCCAGCTTCTTGCTCATCGACTGCACTACATTTTCCTTATCTCCACTGATAAGTGTGGTTGCTAAACCTAATTCATGTAAGTCTGAAATAGCTTGTTGGCTTTCAGCACGCACTTGATCTTCAATAGTAAAATAGCCGATCAGATATTGTTGATAACAAACATAAATAATATTATCTGTTGAGTCTGGCTTAACACCATGGATAGCAAGTTGCTGTATTAAATCGATATCAAATCGCGCTAATATCTTAGCATTACCTGCAATCACGACTTGGTTATTAAAATGACCTTGAATGCCTTCACCATGGATACTACGAATGTCATTCACGTCCATTGCTTGTACATCAAGTGTTTGACAATATGCACTGACCGCTTTGGCTATCGGGTGCTTGCTTGCCTGTTGTAAACCCAATAATAACGGCAAAAAGTCTTTATCAAAGGCAGTAATATTATTTAAACTAACTTGCCCTTTAGTTAAAGTACCTGTTTTATCAAAGGCAATATGAGTTAGTTTATGTGCAAGCTGTAACGTATTAATATCTTTTATTAAAATACCTTTTTGTGCCGCTAAGCCGGTACCCACTACCATAGCCGTTGGTGTCGCTAAACCTAACGCACAGGGACAGGCGATCACTAATACCGCAACACTGTGGATTAATGCCTGTTCAAAATCACCATTATATAACCACCATGCACTAAACGTGACCAGCGCAATGGCTAATACAATCGGTACAAAAATAGCACTTATTCTATCAACCAACTGTAATATAGGCGCTTTACTCATTTGCGCTGACTCAACTAATTGGATAATCTGATACAATTTAGTTTGTTCTTTAACAGCGGTGCTTTTCATTAATAAAACACCATCGCCATTAATGGTACCGGCAAAGGCCGTATCTTTTACTTGCTTGAGTATTGGTTTACTTTCACCGGTTAATAACGACTCATCAATATAACTGCTTCCTTCTAAAATAATCCCATCAACAGGTACTTTATCACCGGCAGCGATTTGTATTAGATCGTTCACTTGCACTTGATCAATCAGCACACGTTTAAATTCTTTGCCTTTTTTGACTAAAGCATCAACAGCTTGTAATTTACTAAGTGCACTCACGGCTTTTGAGCTAGCTTGTTTAGCCTGAAACTCCAAAAACTTCCCTAAACGGATCAATACGATCACTAAACTACTGCTTTCAAAATAAAGATGCCCAGCATGTCCTGTTAATATCATATACAGGCTAAAAAAGTAGGCGGCAGAGGTGCCTAACACCACTAGCACATCCATATTTGCTGAACGTCCTTTAATGCTTCTCCATGCTCCTTTATAGAAACGAGCGCCGACAATAAATTGCAAAGGGGTCGCCAAGGCAAACTCTAACCAAGGGGATAATAGCGGGGCATCATTAAATAGCATACTCACCATGGCCAACCAAAATGGCAAGCTTAGTAATAGCGCAATAGCTAAACCGAGTTTTTCATGTAACTGTTTTTTATCTTCTTTTTGTTGTTTCGCTAATTGTTGTTGCTGTGAGTTTAGTGCTTTTTTTTGTGTTAATGGGTAGGGACTTAAATCGACAAGTTCACTAATGAATGTGTCGTTGACAAAGCTGGCTAGGGTTTCAATATACACAGTCTGCGTTGCAAAATTAGCTTTAACATCAACAACTAATGGATGTTTTTTTAAGGCTGTAACCGTTGATTCAACACAGCTTGAGCAAGACCACTCAGCTTCAAAAATAACTTGTTGATGATCCGTTTGATAGCCTTTTTGCTCTAAAATAGTCATAATTTGTGGCGCAAGCGGGGCATTTAATAGCGACTTATTGACGTCTAAACTTGCTTTTTCTAGTGTGATATTTACATTCGCCTCTATGCCATCAAGAGTATTAAAGGCAGCACTTAGCTTACTCGCACAACTTGCACAATTCATACCATAGACAGGGAATGTTATTTGTTGCGTTGTTGTCATATCAGTTATCTCCTGCTTATTGTTTATCCAGTAATAGGGTGTTTATAAAAGACTAAAAAGCCTTACAGTATCGTTTCGATTAATAAAGCATAACCCTTACCCTTAGGGTGATGTCAAACCTAATTAAGACATTTTATTAACACTTGTAATTTTTGCATATTTCAATATCATCAACTGGATATAAAAACAGTTGATTTAACTATATAATTTAACTATATCTAATCGTTTATCACATCATTCTATTTAAGGTTTGTCATGATATGAGTAAAGATACTCGCTATCCGAATACAGAGGCTAATGTTAAAACACCTTTGCAGCGTAAAATAGTACATATCGATATGGACTCATTTTTTGCCTCGGTAGAAATGCGTGATCAACCAAGTTATAAAGATATACCGCTTGCTGTTGGAGGAAGTACTTCACAGCGAGGGGTGATCAGTACTTGTAACTATAATGCGCGACAATATGGTGTTCATTCGGCCATGCCAACTTCTCAGGCTTTGAAGTTATGCCCGCAATTAACTGTGGTACCTGGTCGAATGCACGTTTATAAAGCCGTTTCGAAACAGATAAGAGCTATTTTTGAACGCTATACCCACCTTATAGAACCGTTATCGTTAGATGAGGCATTCCTTGATGTTACAGAATGCCGACAATTACATGGTTCGGCCACATTAATAGCTGAAGCCATTAGGAATGATATACGCAATGAATTAAATCTGACTGCTTCAGCGGGCGTTGCTCCCATCAAGTTTCTGGCCAAGGTCGCTTCTGATCTGAATAAACCAGATGGCCAATGTGTTATTCCACCGGATCAAGTTCAAGGTGTCATCGATACACTACCTCTTGAGAAAATACCGGGCGTGGGTAAAGTCAGTTTAAAAAAACTTCATCAGGAAAACTTTTACCTTTGTGAAGATATTAAAAATACTGATTATCGTGAATTACTTAGAAAATTTGGTCGCATGGGATTATCATTATGGAATTACAGCCATGGCATTGATGAACGGGAAGTGATCACTGAACGAGAGCGAAAATCGGTTGGAGTAGAACGAACATTTTCAAGCAATATTTCAACTTTTGATGAATGTTGGCAGTTCATTGAACAGCACCTTTATCATGAATTGGATAAACGATTAGAACGAGCTTCCCCTTCTAAAAAAATTACCAAACAGAGCATTAAAATTAAGTTTGCTGATTTTCAATTAACAACCATAGAACATGGGCAAAAGCAGCTAAATTTATCGCATTTTCGCGAGTTACTACAGGAAATTCTACAACGACAACAGGGCAGGGAGATAAGGTTACTTGGTCTCAGTGTCATGTTAAAACCTGAAGTACAAGAAAAGCAGCTTAATTTAGATTTATAAAGTATTGAAGAGTGCTAATTACCCATTGCTGTTTTTAGCATACAAAAAATAAACAAAGCATCGAAAGATAAGAAGGTACTAAAAATTAGCAAGGTGTAAAAATAGTTATGCCTTGCCAATTATTATCACATCGAGATGTTACGAATACCTTCATAAATAAATTGAATCGCTAACGCAGCGAGGATCACGCCTAAAAAACGTCGTAAGATTTCATCACCGGTTTTACCAATGACTTTTTTTAAGTACTTTGATGTGACCATCGCGAACAAGGTTATTACTAAAACACTGATGATGGCGGCGCTAACCGAGACCACTGAATTACCTTCTGTATTTTGAGAAAATAATAAAATAGCTAAAGTTAAGGTACCTGGCCCTGCTAATAAGGGAATCGACATTGGAAACACTGAAATATCCGCGTCTTTTTCAGTCTTAGCAAATTTTAACTCCTGTGTGATCATCATAAAGGCGGTATAGAAAAGTAATAAACCGCCGGAAATGCGTAAGGAGTTAATATTAATGCCAAGGTGATAAAACAATGCCTCGCCGTAATTGCCAAATAAAATGAGCGTTACACCACTTATTAAAACTGACTTTATGGCCATTAAGTTACGGTATTTTTGATCACTGCCAGAAGTCAGTGAGTTAAAAATAAGCGCCGAACCAATGGGATCAATAATAACCAATAAACCGGTCATAGCATGCAAGTATAGTGTAATGTCCATTTTATTATCTCAGTACTACTTTAAAATATAAGGTGTGCTATTCCAGCAATCACAGGCAAAGTCACCAGAGTACGAAGAATAAAAATGATAAATAATTCAACAATATTAATCGGTATTTTACTGCCTATTAATAACGCACCGACTTCACTCATATAGATTAATTGAGTCACAGACATTGCAGCAATGATGAAACGGGTCATATCAGATTCGATAGAAGCCGCTAGAATCGATGGAATAAACATATCAGCAAAACCGACCACAATAGTGGTTGATGCTTGTTCAGCTTCTGGAATGTGTAATAGTTCAAGTAGTGGAATAAATGGCATACCTAAATAGTTAAAGATAGGCGTATATTCAGCAATAACCAAAGCTACCGTACCAATCGCCATGATCACTGGGATCACACCAAAGACCATATCAATAACATTTTTTAAACCATCTACTATTGTATGTTTAATTCCTTTTGAATGTTCAGCTCGCTCTAATGCTTGATGTAATCCCCAAGATAAAACATGGTGACCTTCAGGCGTTTTTTCATCATTTTCGTGACGTGAAGAACCATCAATATAAGTGTCTTTTTTAAAGCATAAAGGCGGTAATTTAGGCACTACGATAGCAGCAACTAAACCAGCAGCACATACAGAGAGGTAAAAAGGTAAAAATAAGTACTCTAATTTAACTTGTGCAATCACCACCAATGAAAAGGTAATGGATACAGCAGAGAACGTTGTACCAATAACAGCAGCTTCACGTTGCGTATAAAAACGTGATTCATATTGTTTACTGGTTAATAGAATACCAACACTGCCGTCACCTAACCAAGATGCCATACAGTCAATGGCACTACGGCCAGGTAAGTTAAATACAGGACGCATAATCTTGGTTAATAAGGTACCAAATAATTCTAACAAACCAAAATTAAGCAATAAAGGTAGTAACAAACCAGCAAAGATAAATACACAAAGTAAAATAGGTAATAGGTCGTTCAACACTAAGGCACCTGTATTACCTGAGTTGATCATTTCTGGGCCAACTTGCCAATAGGTTAGAGTGATAAAAATCGCGCCTAATACGCGTACCAACAACCAAGCAGGGCTGACGTTTAATAATCCATTCAAAAATTCATTATTTACTAAAAAAGCAGGTTTAATAAATTTACATAATAAACTTAAAACCGCAGTAGTAAGCACCACTAAGGTTACGATCAATGTGGCAGAATCTCCTAGAAATGCTTGTAGGGCTTTGGAGATAATAGCGATCGGGATAGTTAACGAATTATCGTAATTAATAGGCGTCATAAATAATAATAAGCCAATTAAAGAGGGAATAATAAACGTCAAAATCGTCGCGAACGTAAATGATTTTTTTTCTGTCACACTGTCTACCTTTGTTAAGTTTATTAGCATTAAAAGCTAAGTTTAATAGCGCAATCACGCGCAAGGCGGCAAGGGTACTTGCTTTATATTCTGTTGTAAATCTACATGTACTAACATTTACTGAACCAGATCAGAAAAAGTTAAATTAAGGCAAAAAAGGGGGGCCAAAACTCGCTGTTAGTAAAGTAAGTTAGCTAATTTAAATCAGTGAATAGAAAGTAAGGGGATAGCTAACTGCTTATTAGCTTCTGTAATTTGAACGGCAACGGACACAGTTAATGGTGCATTATCGCTTAATACCTATAAAACTATTTTTCAGCCGATAATTAAGGCGAGTTATGATTAAAAATGTGATCCATTACGTTTACTTATTGATACTGAATAAATCAATTTTCATAAATCAATCTATACTCTTAACCACTATAATCACTATTTACAATGACTTGATAAGAAAGAAGCCTTATGAGCAGAGAATTAATTGTTGAATCAGCAAAAAATTTAAAAAAAGCATTACCACTGATGATGAAATATTCAGTCCCGACCACACCCAGTAATTATGCACTTTGGTATCATTATGCAGCAGAAAAAAATGTTGCATTAAAAGAGTCAATGGATAAATTATTGAAAGATAATGATAACTGCCCACCTATTCAAGCTGAATCCTTGTATCGAGAACATATTCGTTCGGAAGAAGAGAATGCAACCTCAGAGCTCCGTACTTCCATTGAAAAAATGATGCTTCAGCTTGATAAGTCAATTATTGATACCCATTCTGATACCAATCAATTTCAACAATCTTTTGAAAAGACTGTCGCCAATATTAGCAAAGTGGAAGAAGAAGGCTGGTCTATCGATGAGGTGATCGGGTTATTAAAGAATCTAGAAAGAGATGCCAAACAGATGCGTAATGCAACGCGTTTTTTTGGTAATAGCTTAAGCGTTGCAAAAAGTGAAATTGATTCATTAAAAGAACAGTTAGTGCAAACTCGCCATGCGGCTATGTATGACTCTTTAACGGGATTATTTAATCGCAACGCATTTGATACTGAGTTATCTGCGTATTTAAAAGCCGATACCAAAGGTTTATGCCTTATTCTATGTGATATCGACCATTTTAAAAAATTCAATGATACTTGGGGACATTTATTAGGCGACCAAGTCTTAAAAGCAGTAGGTAGAAAAATCAATGATGTCATGCGCAATGGCAGTACCGCTTATCGATTTGGTGGTGAAGAGTTTGTGATGTTATTACCTAAAACAAATGTACGAATTGCACGACAATTTGCCGAAACCACACGAAAACAATTTGAAAAGTTAACCTTAAAAGATAAACGTTCAGGACAAATGATCAATAACATCACCGCATCGTTTGGTGTCGTTGAAAGTAAACCGGGTGAAAGCATCAGCGAGTTAATCGCACGGGCCGATGACTATTTATATAAAGCAAAACGTTTAGGCCGCAATCGGGTTTTACCAATATAGCGAACATGGTAAAACCAAAGCTCAACCCCTGCCCACAGTTATATTTTTCGATATAACGATAGCTTTTAGTTACAGCTTTGTTTAAAGCTGTAATTGAAGTTTTGGTTACAATTTTAATTACAAATATGTTTATAGGTATATTTACAACTTTGTTTATAGGACTAGCTGTCAATGATGCCAACGCATTAAAAACAGTTAACTTAATAAACAGTGTTTATTGACTATTCATTAATCTGCCCATACAGTAAGTTTTTCAAGGTGCTAATAACGTTCTCAATGTTGTAGCACCTCACTGATGCAAAGTCATGGAAAGCTGAGACGCTGCATTTATTTTTTAGTTTACTGATATTTTAGGGATCCTCATGGAATTATACGGTAGTTATACTTCGCCTTTTGTACGCCAATGTCGTATTGCATTTTTACAAACAGCATTAGATTTTGATTTCATTGAAATAGACATGGCCAAAAGCGCAGAGTTATCGCCAACCCAAAAAGTACCTTTATTGGTTGATTGTGAATTGCAATTAACTGATTCTAGCTCGATTTTAACGCATATCTATGAAATAGCAGGGGAAGACTTTTTATCAGATGTAGAAGAAGTTGAGCTCTACCATATGACCAATACCTTGATGGATGCATACGTAAACTTATTTATGTTAGCTAAGTTTGATGGCATCACGCCTGAAAAAAGCCTGTATTTAACACGTCAACAGCAGCGTACACAATCAGGGTTAGTGGCGATGAATAACAAAAAGTTTAGCCAAGCTTTACCATTAACCAATGCAGAAATGAGAGTAGCCGTATTTCTTGACTGGGCAACGTACCGAGATCTTTTATCATTAAAAGATCTGCCTAATTTACAACATCTATTAACCCTAGCGAATACAGACCCAATCTTTGTAGAAACAGCACCTGTAGGGTAAAGACTGAGTGTTTAATGAACTTCAATTACTTAGCTAACTATTAATTGATTCGTTAACTTATAGAATGACTCGTCAATCGATAAAAACACAACAAAAAAGCCGCTTTTTGCTAACTAATAATGTTAACAATAAAGCGGCTTTTTTTATGGTCATTGTTTTTATGAGCGTTCTTTTTTATAGTCGTTAATAAGCTTAACTGTAATACTACAAACTTAATTAAACGTTATTCTACTTTGATAATCTTACAAGTATTGGTGAAACCTTGTTTAACGTTATCACCGTGCGTTAATAAGATCAGATCGCCAGTTTTAATTAACCCTGATGACTTAAGCGTTGCTAGCGCATTAGCAATAAACTCAATACTGTTTGTCGTTGTAGAGTCAAACTTAACGGGTGTTACACCACGGTATAAAGCACAATAATTTAATGTTTGTTGATTGCTTGATAATGCATAGATTGGCAAACCAGAACTCAAACGTGACATTAATAATGGGGTAGAGCCAGAGGCTGTTAAAGCAACAATCGCTGTCACGCCATTAGTATGGTTAGCCGCATACATAGTCGTCATAGCTAAAGCTTCACCTGGATCATCAAAAGTATAATTGATACGGTGATTAGAAACGTTAATGCTTGGATGTTTTTCAGCACCAATACACACTTCGCTCATTGCTTTAACCGTTTCAACAGGGTAATCACCCGCAGCTGTTTCGCCCGATAACATAACCGCATCAGTACCATCTAATACCGCATTAGCGACATCCATTACTTCAGCACGTGTTGGCATTGGCGCGCTGATCATTGATTCCATCATTTGCGTTGCAGTGATCACCACACGATTTAAACGACGAGCAGTACGGATCATATCTTTTTGAACACCCACTAATCGAGCATCCCCAATTTCAACACCTAGATCGCCACGGGCAACCATCACCACATCAGACGCTAAAATAATGTCTTCTAAAGCTTCTTTAGTTTCAACCGCTTCAGCACGTTCTACTTTAGCGACTATTTTTGCAAAACAGCCTGCTTCCTGTGCTAATTTTCGTGCGTAATGTAAATCAGCACCATTGCGAGGAAATGAAACGGCAAGGTAATCACAACCAATTTCAGCAGCAGTAAAAATGTCTCTTTTATCTTTGTCTGTTAACGCAGCGGCAGATAAACCACCACCTTGTTTATTAATTCCTTTATTGTTAGATAAAGGTCCGCCAATAGTAACAACCGTATGTACTTTATTACCTTCAACAGATTCAACTTTTAGTTGAACACGGCCATCATCTAATAACAATACATCGCCGGTATCAACTTCCTGGGGTAATGTTTTGTAATCAAGACCAACTTGTTGCTGGTTACCTTGGCCTTTTTCAATATCGCTATCGAGTGTAAATTTATCACC
Source organism: Vibrio sp. 1-Bac 57 (assembly GCF_037546855.1). Taxonomy (NCBI): domain Bacteria; kingdom Pseudomonadati; phylum Pseudomonadota; class Gammaproteobacteria; order Vibrionales; family Vibrionaceae; genus Vibrio; species Vibrio sp. 1-Bac 57. Next base: position 82,876 of record NZ_JALAAC010000018.1, read on the forward strand.
AATAGTCAATTGTATTTTGTTGTTCTCAAAAGTAGATACGCGAATTTTAGGACCCTGTAGATCCCCCATGATAGCTACTTCTTTGCCTAATCTACTCGCAATCTCTCTCACTTGTTGGGCACGTTTTACGTGATCAGCGGCTTCACCGTGAGAGAAATTCATACGTACCATATTAGCGCCAGCAGCAATAATCTGTTCTAAATTATTACCGCGATCCGTTGCGGGGCCTAAAGTGGTTACGATTTTGGTACGTCTTGGCATGTTAACTCCTGTTAAAAATAAAAAGATAAGTATAAAGGGGGTTAATGAACTTTCGATTACAACTTATGTTATCACGATTATTAGCTATGGTTTTTCACTATAGTTCTTCGCTATGATCATTAGCTGTGAGTATTGGGAACAATTGTTAGGGAAGCTAACTTGCAAACGGCTCACATTAAAGCGAGTGAACGTTTGCAAGATAAAAAAATGTCTAATCTTCTGTTTTTTCAAAACGAGAATCTTTAATACCCGCTTTAACGCGTTTTAAATTATCTCTAAATTTAGCGCCACGGCGTAACGTAAATCCAGTGGTCAATACATCAATCAATACCAGTTGTGCAATACGTGACGACATAGGCATATAAATATCAGTATCCTCAGGCACGCCTAGCGATAACACTAAATTGCTTTGTTCAGCTAAAGGCGAGTTAGCCGCTGTTAATGCGATTACAAAGGCATCGTTTTCACGTGCAAGTTGAGCAACTTCGACCAAAGGTTTAGTGCGCCCAGTATGAGAGATCAAAACAATTACATCGCCTTCAGTGCAGTTAATGCAGCTCATGCGTTGCATCACCACATCATCAAAACACGATACCGGAATGTTAAAACGGAAAAACTTATTAAGTGCATCGTGCGCAACCGATGAAGAAGCACCTAAACCAAAGAAAGATATTTTATTTGCTTGTGTAAGCACATCGACGGCACGATTGATCAAATTTACATCTAAGCCGTTCTTCGCTGCATTCAAACAAGCCATAGTCGACTCGAAAATTTTCGACGTATAAGCTTCAGGGCCATCATCTTCATTCACATTACGGTTCACATATGGGGTACCATTCGCTAAACTTTGTGCTAAATGTAGTTTAAAATCAGGAAAACCCTTAGTGTCTAAGCGACGACAAAAGCGGTTAACAGTCGGCTCACTGACTTCTGCTATTTTTGCTAAATTAGCAATGCTAGAGTGAATAGCTGTTTGTGGAGACGCCAAAATAGCTTCCGCTACTTTGCGTTCAGATTTACTAAATGTATCGAGATTTTTTTTAATTAACTCTAAAGTATTCATTATATTGTTCACTCAGTAGTAACGATGCGATTAGTGTCTAGTAAGAATTTTTGTAACTAGAAATGAAATAAAACTACAAAAAAATCGTTTAAATTCTAAATGGATTATAAAGTAGCCTGCTTTTCTTGTCATTTTATTACATAAAAACAATGTTTTAGATCAAATAAAAAAGGCTAAAATAAAAAAAACTGAGAGGCTGATCTGCCTCTTGATCAAAGAAACTTAAAAAGTGTAGGAGCAGAACCATGTTATCAGTTGTTGCAGATGTCGGTGGCACCAATATACGTTTAGCAGTGTTAGACATCGCCAGTGGTGAAATGTCTAAAGTAAGAGAGTATCCATGTGCACAATTCATCACTTTAGAATCTGCATTAGCGCAATATTTTGCTACTTTATCAGATCCCGTTAGTCACCTTTGTGTTGGCATTGCTTGCCCAGTTGAAGATGATTTAGTCAGTATGACCAACTTGAGCTGGCAGTTCTCAAAAAGTGAGTTACAGCACAAGCTAGATTTAAAAACGCTCTATGTTATCAATGATTACACAGCTATTTCACTGGCTGTCCCTTTTGTTGACGATAAGCAAAAAATTCAAATTGGTGGTGGTGAAGTCGTCGACAATGCAGTGAAAGCTATATTTGGACCTGGCACTGGATTGGGCGTATCCCACCTTATTAAACACGATCAAAAATGGGTGAGTTTAGATGGAGAGGGCGGACATTCTAGTTTTGCACCTAATACATCACAACAAGCCGATGTATTATTATTATTACAATCGCAGTTTGGTCATGTATCCAATGAGCGCTTGTTATCTGGCCAAGGTTTAGTCAATATTTATCATGCACTTTGTCGTCTTGCTGGTAAACAACCTGAGTTTTTTGAACCCGCTGAAATTACCAAATCAGCATTAGCGGCAGAATGCGAAATAGCTGAACAAACATTAACCTTGTTTTGCCAAGCAATGGGTGGTTTTGCCGGTAACTTAGCTTTGAACTTAGATTGTAAAGGCGGCGTTTATATTGCGGGTGGTATCGTGCCTCGCTTTATCGACTTCTTCCAAAATAGTGAGTTCCGTGCATTTTTTGAAGCTAAAGGACGTTTTGCAGGCTTTTTGAAAACAGTACCCACTTATTTAATTACCCATGAAAATCCTGGTTTATTAGGCGCAGCCGTCTATTTACAACAAGAATTGTCATAAATATCTGAATAATGAGCGTTAATAGTTGATTTACAGCACCGAGTTAACTATCATGCGCTCCGCTTATCTAATACATACGCACTTCCAGTATGATTAATGAGCAGTTTTAAAATTTACGGAGAATTGGCCGAGTGGCTGAAGGCGCACGCCTGGAAAGTGTGTAAGGGGCAACCCTTCGAGAGTTCGAATCTCTTGTTCTCCGCCACATTAAGTACCGTCAAGGTACGGGAAAACCCGCAACGCTTATTAAAAGGCTTGCGGGTTTTTTTATGCCTCTAAAACTTCAAATGTATATTGTCAGTAATAATATTTAAAAATGCAGACTTCATTATAATTTCCTTACACTATAAATAGTGCGTCTATACACAGTTAATGTGCTATTTCGTATTTCCGCCGGAAATAAGGAATAATTCTGCCTATCCACATGACGAAGGTTTTAGTTTTTGTTATTAACATTATGATTAGCTTGTTTATTTTGGTATTGTCATGTCAAATTTAAATAAAATATCGTGTTCTGTATATCCATCGGTTATACGGAATAATTCTGTTTAATAATACTGTTGAACGAAGCCGCTTTGCGGCAGAAGGAACAAAACTTAAATATCATTCATTCATACTTACTTCCTACATCACTTTTCCGGTGATGCTTAATAGGAGTTTAAGCAATGAATACTTCAGAAAAGCAACACTTTGACCTTTTATATCAACAACATTTAACTAACCTAACACTACAAGGTAAGCGTCCTGCCACTATTGATGCTTACTCTCGTGCCGTGCGTAGGATATCCTCCTTTTTCGATCGTACACCTGATACATTAACCAAAGCTGATTTAAAATACTACTTTGCACACTTGGTGAAAACTCACTCATGGAGCATCATAAAGTTAGACCGTAATGGCTTACAGTTTTTCTATCGATACACCCTTGAGCGCGAATGGGAATGGCTAAGTATTGTCAAACCACCGCAAGTAAAACGCATTCCAGACATTATTACGAATAAACAAGTTGGTTTACTTATTAGCCACACTTACTCTTTACGTTATCAGGTATTTTTTCTAGTGCTATACAGCATGGGCTTACGACTAAGTGAAGCGCTTAATTTAACCGTGAATGACATTGATAGCCAAACGATGCAAGTTCATATACGAAATGGAAAAGGTGGAAAAGACCGTTTAGTACCATTACCCGAACGTACATTACATGCCTTGCGTTATTACTGGAAAATACATCGTCATCCTGTGTTGTTATTTCCTCGTTTCGGTAAACAGAAACAACTCATCATTGACGATGCCCCCATGGATAAAAGTGGTGTTCAAAAAGCGTTGAAAAAAGTAATCTCTGAAATGGGCATTAAGAAGAACATCAGCCCACACTCGTTACGTCACTGTTTTGCAACGCATCTTTTAGAGCAAGGCGTTGACCTGCGTTCTCTACAAATACTCTTAGGTCATAATAATCTCAATACCACTGCAAGATATACACAACTCACAGCCCCCAAACAAAAAAACAACATAAAGGCCCTTAATCAATTAACAGATCAATTGCTGATTGAATGGGGTACGTTATGAGTCAATTCATTACATTACTTGAACGCTACCATCGACAATTGGAGCTACATTATGGTGGATTATTGACGCAAGATATCCGCCGAGCAATTATTGATATGTTACATTGTAAGAGTGACCCTGCTCGTTACACCCAATGGCATTGCGGGCATTGTCAGCATGATCAACAAAACCTTGCATCGTGTGGTAATAGAAGTTGCCCGCAATGTTTGCACCAAACTACATCAAATTGGTTGGCCAAACAAACCGATAAATTATTACCCGTACACTATTTTATGGTGACGTTTACCTTACCCTATGAGTTCAGAGTACTTGCTCGAAAATACCCCAAAGCCCTATATCAATTGATGTTTAAAGTAACATCGAACTTGCTCAAAGACTTTGCATCAAGAGAGGGTAAAGGCAGTTTAGGGTTCACCAGCGTACTGCATACACATAACCGTAAAAGAGAACTGCACCCTCACTTACATATTATCATTCCCTGTGGGCGCTACGATGCTGACAAACAACAGTGGCATAAAGGAGATAACCACTATCTATTTAACGCTTTTTTATTGGCGAAAGTGTGGCGAGCAAGGATGCTTGATGCAATTAATCACGCTACAGAGTTAACACTACCCAATGATATCCCTAAGAAATGGGTCGTTGATTGTCGTAAGGTGGGGTTTGGTTTGTCTTCATTACAATACCTATCTCGTTATCTTTATAGAGGGGTTTTGCCTGATAAAGACATTATTAATATAAGCGATGAAAATGTGACTTTCAGATATAAAGAGGGAAAAACCAATATCGTTAAGACGCGCAAACTGTCAGTGCTAAAGTTCTTATGGTTAATTTTACAGCATGTATTGCCTAAAGGGCTACAGCGCGTCAGAGATTATGGTTTTTTAAGAGGAAATGCAAAACAGTTAAGGTTAAAGATTTCACTTTTACTTGGCGTCCATGTAGGCACAGTCTACAAACAAAAAAAAGTGATGAAACATGCTGTATGTATTTGCCCATTTTGTCAGTATGAAATGCATTTTTTAGGCGTGAACCGACTGAGAAACTAATGTACAACTACGATGGCTTTAAGTCGAAAAGAATAAACCTAACACAAAGAGGTGTAATGGCATTCAATTAACATATAACCAGTTGATATAATTTCTTTATTAGTTATATCATGACTAAGCTCGCCTGAAGAAAAGTAACAGTGTGTCTCAAGCCTACCTTTAAAATTACTATTTACTATAATAAGATGCAATCTCGGAATGGGCTTGTTCAACGACCAGATAAGGTGTCGGCTGCGCGACACCTATCCTTGTTTGTTATGCCAGTCAAACAGTCGGTATGAATTAAGGACTAACTATGAATAAGAAATTGGCTCAAAGGTTTATCGAGTTGGAGAGTCAACTCGATGATATTGAGGCTACAAAACGAAGCGTTAATAGCACCTATGGAACAATTGAAACTATTGATATTGAACTATTTACCGGTTGGAAAGTTAAAGTAAAGAATCTATTAGTTACAGCTTGCGGTGAAGAATCGCAGCATTTTGTAGCCTTCGAGAAGGGCGAAAAACGTGAAACAATGGAGTCAAACTATTCCATCAAAAAAAGACTCGGGGCTATATTTTTAGCAGCTAAGGAAGATTTCGATGGTGGATATTTAGCCTCACTAAAATATTTGGTTCAGGCTGAGGTTTTTGATAGCGAGCTAGAGCAGGCTACAGAATTACTTAATAATGGCTATAAACTTGCCGCAGCTGTTATTACCGGTGTCGTACTAGAGACTGCATTACGAGACCTTTGCGATAGTAATTCAATCTCTAACGGAAAACTCGATACTATGAACGCGCAGCTAGCCAAAGCTGGAATCTATAATAAGCTTCAGCAGAAGAGAATTACTGCAATTGCCGACATTCGAAATAGCGCAGCGCATGGCAAGCCAGAAGAGTTTAAAGATTCAGACGTTCAAAATATGATTAGAGATGTAGAGAGTTTTCTACTTAGCTATATGGCATAACAAGACCATGCAATCTGACTCCGCAAACAGTCACTTTTGTGCAAAACCCGCTCAATAACCGCCAGTTCGCTACGCAGTTGATGGCGGCGTTAGGCCTCTTAATATAGTCGAAAACAAGGAGCTCAATTGATATCTGAAGAAGTTAGTTCATTATTACTTTCACTTGGTGGAAGTGCCGCCATATTAATCGCTTTTGCAAAGGTCTTTGAAAAGATCTTGATTGATCAAGTATCAAAAAGAACATCGGCAAGTCTAAACCAAGATTTAGAAATTCTTAAATCAAAGCATACTAATGCTTTGGAAGATTTTAAATCTAAATCTAATATTGCAATAAAAGAACGCGAAGTATTTGGTTCTATATCAATAGATACTTATCAAGATTTCTTTAAAAAACGCATTGCTACGTATCAACTTCTTTTAAATTGGGAAGACACTTTTTCGAAAGAAATACTCGAAAATTTTATTATCGATGAAACTGATAGTTATGAGGATAAATATTTTTCTCTATATGTATCTCTTAGAGAAATATTAATTAAAAATCAGATGTACATATCAAATGATTTAGATAATAAATTTCAAAAATTTCGGGAAGCTGCTGCTAAATATACTAAAAATGCAGAGTATCACGAGTGCATGTCAGAATCTCACGGTGTGGATCCTCAACAATACTTACAAGAAATTTCAGAAATTTACTATGATTTAGCTAAGGATACAGGCCTGCTGATGGGGAGTATACGGCAACAAATTACAATGGACATCTCTAAAATTCGGTCGAGAGTAGAAATGGATAAGGCCTAATCGGGTAGCCGGAGGTATCTAGGAAACTAGTGGACAGCCATAAACTTTGATTAATAGTCATTATTAATCTATCTTTTGATCATGTAGTTTTACATGCTCGGAGGTAGTTGTTATGACACAGTCTCGCCAATCACAAGTCTCGTTATCGGTTACCT